>NZ_JBSSEP010000021.1:0-127448 GCF_054061835.1 Pseudomonas sp. TE12234 | reverse complement strand
GTGTTCGAGGAAGGCATCCGCGAAATCTGCGGCATCATCCATGACCACGGCGGCCAGGTGTACATCGACGGCGCCAACATGAACGCCATGGTCGGCCTCTGCGCCCCGGGCAAGTTCGGCGGCGACGTGTCGCACCTGAACCTGCACAAAACCTTCTGCATTCCCCACGGCGGTGGCGGCCCGGGCGTCGGCCCGATTGGTGTGAAATCGCACCTGACGCCGTTCCTGCCAGGCCACGCGCAGATGGCGCGCAAAGAAGGCGCGGTGTGCGCCGCGCCGTTCGGCAGCGCGAGCATCCTGCCGATCACCTGGATGTACATCCGCATGATGGGCGGCGCCGGTCTCAAGCGCGCCTCGCAGCTGGCGATCCTCAACGCCAACTACATTTCCCGTCGCCTCGAAGAGCACTACCCGGTGCTCTACACCGGCAGCAACGGCCTGGTGGCGCACGAGTGCATCCTCGACCTGCGTCCGCTCAAAGACAGCAGCGGCATCAGCGTCGACGACGTGGCCAAGCGCCTGATCGACTTCGGCTTCCACGCCCCGACCATGTCCTTCCCGGTGGCCGGCACGCTGATGATCGAGCCGACCGAAAGCGAATCCAAAGAAGAACTGGACCGCTTCTGCGACGCCATGATCCGCATCCGCGAAGAAATCCGCGCGGTGGAAAACGGCAGCCTGGACAAGGACGACAACCCGCTGAAAAACGCCCCGCATACCGCGGCGGAGCTGGTGGGCGAGTGGTCGCATCCGTATAGCCGGGAGCAGGCGGTTTATCCGGTAGCGTCGCTGATCGAAGGCAAGTACTGGCCGCCGGTCGGTCGCGTCGACAACGTCTTCGGCGACCGCAACCTGGTTTGCGCCTGCCCGTCGATCGAAAGCTACGCTTAATCGAATGAGGGGGCGGGTTTGCTCGCCCCCACTTTCAAGAACACCAGAACCCCCTGTAGGAGCTGGCTTGCCAGCGATGAGGGTGGATCAGTCTACGTATCTGTTGCCTGACCCACCGCCATCGCTGGCAAGCCAGCTCCCACAAGGAATGCATCAAGGCAGAATTTCCGTCCATTCCTATAACAAGAAACCGGAGAACAACCATGTCGTTAAGCGTGTTCGACCTGTTCAAGATTGGCATCGGTCCTTCCAGCTCCCACACCGTCGGCCCGATGCGCGCCGCCGCGCGTTTTGCCGAAGGCTTGCGCCGTGAAGGACTGCTGACAACGACTGCCTGCGTCAAGGTCGAGCTTTACGGCTCGCTCGGCGCCACCGGCAAAGGCCACGGCAGCGACAAGGCTGTGCTGCTCGGCCTGGAGGGCGAACACCCTGACACCGTAGATACCGAAACCGTCGCCG
The DNA here is from genome assembly GCF_054061835.1 of Pseudomonas sp. TE12234. Classification (NCBI taxonomy): domain Bacteria; kingdom Pseudomonadati; phylum Pseudomonadota; class Gammaproteobacteria; order Pseudomonadales; family Pseudomonadaceae; genus Pseudomonas; species Pseudomonas sp. TE12234. The sequence continues at coordinate 126,098 of NZ_JBSSEP010000021.1, read as the reverse complement.
CCCGTCTGCAACAGATTCGCGGCAACGGACGCTTGAACCTGCTCGGCGAACACAGCATTGCGTTCAACGAGAAAGAACACCTGGCCATGATTCGCAAGCCATTGGCCTATCACCCCAATGGCATGATCTTCCGCGCATTTGACGCAGCCGGCCTGCAAATTCGCAGTCGCGAGTATTACTCGGTCGGCGGCGGGTTTGTCGTCGATGAAGATGCCGCTGGCGCCGACCGCATCGTTGAAGATGCCACGCCCCTGACCTTTCCCTTCAAAAGTGCCAAGGACTTGCTCGGTCATTGCACCACCTATGGCTTGTCTATCAGCCAGGTGATGCTGACCAACGAAAGCGCCTGGCGCCCGGAAGCGGAAACCCGTGCCGGCCTGCTGAAAATCTGGCAAGTGATGCAGGACTGCGTCGCCGCCGGTTGCCGCAACGAAGGCATCCTGCCTGGCGGTTTGAAGGTCAAACGGCGGGCGGCCGCGCTGCATCGACAACTGTGCAGCAATCCAGAGTCCGCCTTGCGCGATCCACTGTCCGTGCTGGACTGGGTCAACCTCTACGCCCTGGCCGTCAACGAAGAAAACGCCAACGGCGGGCGCGTGGTCACGGCCCCCACCAATGGCGCGGCCGGGATCATTCCGGCGGTGCTGCATTACTACATGCGTTTTATTCCCGGCGCGAACAATGACGGGGTGGTGCGCTTCCTGCTGACCGCTGCGGCCATCGGCATCCTGTACAAGGAAAATGCCTCTATCTCCGGCGCCGAAGTCGGCTGCCAGGGTGAAGTGGGCGTAGCGTGTTCCATGGCTGCCGGTGCTCTGTGCGAAGTTCTCGGCGGCAGCGTTCAGCAAGTGGAAAACGCCGCCGAAATCGGCATGGAACACAACCTCGGCCTGACGTGCGACCCGATTGGCGGACTGGTGCAGGTGCCTTGCATCGAGCGCAACGCCATGGGCTCGGTCAAGGCCATCAATGCCGTGCGCATGGCCATGCGCGGCGACGGGCAACACTTCGTCTCCCTCGACAAGGTCATTCGCACCATGCGCCAGACCGGCGCCGACATGAAAAGCAAATACAAAGAAACCGCCCGTGGCGGTCTAGCGGTCAACATTATCGAGTGCTGATGTGCGCTCACCTGCACACTTCTTCAGGAGCTGAATATGTCCACCGAACCACTGTTGAAAACCCCGTTGCACGCCCTGCATATCGAACTCGGCGCACGCATGGTTCCGTTCGCAGGCTATGACATGCCTGTGCAGTACCCGCTGGGCGTGATGAAAGAACACCAGCACACCCGCGACCAGGCCGGACTGTTTGATGTTTCGCACATGGGCCAGATCCGCCTGACCGGTGCCAATGCCGCCAAGGCCCTGGAAACCCTCGTGCCGGTGGACATCATCGACCTGCCAGTGGGTATGCAACGTTACGCGATGTTCACCAATGAGAGCGGCGGCATCCTCGACGACCTGATGGTCGCCAACCTGGGTAACGACGAGTTGTTCCTGGTGGTCAATGCCGCCTGTAAAGATCAGGATCTGGCGCACCTGCGCAAGCATATTGGCGATCAATGCACCATCGAGCCTCTGTTCGAAGAGCGCGCCCTGCTCGCACTGCAAGGCCCGACGGCGGTCACTGTCCTGGCACGACTGGCGCCGGAAGTGGCGAAGATGACGTTCATGCAGTTCACCCGTGTGAAACTTTTGGGCGTGGAGTGTTTTGTCAGCCGCTCGGGCTACACCGGTGAAGACGGCTTCGAAATTTCCGTGCCGGCGCAAAATGCCGAAGCCCTGGCCCGCGCCCTGTTGGCAGAACCGGAAGTAGAAGCCATCGGCCTCGGCGCGCGCGACTCGTTGCGCCTGGAAGCCGGCCTGTGCCTGTACGGCCACGACATGAACACCGACACCACCCCGATCGAGGCCAGCCTGTTGTGGGCCATATCCAAGCCACGCCGTGCCGATGGCGCGCGCGCCGGTGGCTTCCCGGGTGCAGAGATCGTATTCGCCCAACAACAGGGCGGCGTTAACCGCAAACGGGTCGGCCTGCTGCCGCAGGAACGCACCCCGGTGCGCGAAGGCGCAGAGATCGTCAACGAAGCCGGCGAGATCATCGGCAGCGTCTGCAGCGGCGGTTTCGGGCCGACCCTCGGCGGTCCTTTGGCGATGGGCTACCTCGACAGCGCCTACATCGCTCTCGATACGCCGGTGTGGGCAATTGTTCGTGGGAAAAAGGTGCCTTTGCTTGTAAGCAAAATGCCATTTGTTCCACAACGCTACTATCGCGGCTGATTGACTGTTCCTATAAGTAACGCGGTTGCGTTAACAGTGCACTAATGTGTAACGCAACCGCCATAAAATAGTGCATCGTTTGACTCTAAGCTTCGATTATGAACTTTGCTTATAACGATCGAAAACAATTGAACCAGCATAACGAATAAGCACCCACTAACAGGCCGGAAAATTGCTCAAACTGAGGAAATCCGGGGACTTCGCAGGGCTTGTTTTTTCTCCCATAGTTGGCGTAGAGTTTGTTCACTGTGTTTGCATGGGTCGCTTGGAATCGTGACCTGGGCAGTAGCCTACAAGTTAGCTACATCCCGTTCGACGTCTTCTTACTCTCCTGCAACCAGCCCCAGTACTCTTTCATGAGAAGGAGACTGTCATTAATTTTAGCGTCAAAGGAAATAAGAAATGTCCCAACGTCAGAGCGGTACCGTCAAGTGGTTTAACGACGAGAAAGGTTTTGGTTTTATCACTCCAGAGAGCGGTCCGGATCTGTTCGTACATTTCCGCGCCATCCAGGGCAACGGCTTCAAGAGCCTGAAAGAAGGCCAAAAAGTGACTTTCATCGCCGTGCAAGGCCAGAAAGGCATGCAGGCTGACGAAGTCATCGCAGAAGCCTAATTTTCTGTTACGAAAAAGCCCCTGATGCTGACATCAGGGGCTTTTTTGTGCGCGCAAATCCGTAAAATGGCTTCTTTTTTCGCCGAGAGCCTGCCATGCCGAAACACCTGCTTACCCCCCAGGGCGAATTTCCTGCCGCGGGCCTGGGTCGTCGTCTGGCAGCGATGTTCTATGACTTCCTGCTGTGCACGGCTCTATTGATCGTGACGAGCGGCATTTACAAGATGGTTCAAATGGCGATCATCGGCGAAGACAAAATGCGCGCCCTCACCGAATCTGGCGCGCTGGATGGCGATCCACTGCTGTCGACAGTGCTCCTGTTCGTACTGTTCGGATTTTTCGCCAAGTTCTGGACCTGGTCTGGCCAGACGTTGGGGATGCAGGTCTGGTGCATCCGCGTCCAGAATGCCGACGGCTCCTCAATCAGCCTGTGGCAAGCTTTGCTGCGTTTCGTGGTGTCTATCGCGTCATTGCTATGCCTGGGCTTGGGTTTCTTCTGGTCGCTGTTCGACAAGCAGAAACGCAGCTGGCATGACATGTATTCCAATACTCAACTGGTGCAGATTCCAAAGAAGTCCAAATAATTCGCATCGCACAAATCATTGTGGGAGCGAGCCCGCTCGCGAAGGCAGCTTATCAGTCAACATGCCTGTGACTGACAGTCCGCCATCGAGAGCTGGCTCGCTCCCACAGTTTTTTCTAATAGCCGGTGGATCTCAGGCGTTGCCCGCCAGTTTCATCCGCGCAGCCTGGGTGAAGTCGAGCATCCTCTTCAGCGGTCGAATCGCCTGTGGAATCAGCGCAGGATCAACAAAGATCTCATTCGCCCCTTCCTTCAAGCTCTTGAGCGTGCGCTCAAGGGTATTCATCGCCATCCATGGGCAGTGCGCGCAGCTGCGGCATGCAGCGCCGTTACCGGCCGTTGGAGCTTCGATAAAGACCTTGTCAGGACACAACTGCTGCATCTTGTAGAAAATGCCACGATCAGTGGCGACAATCAGGGTCTTGTTCGGAAGGCTCTGCGCCGCCGCGATCAACTGACTGGTGGAACCAACCGCATCCGCCAGCTCGATCACCGATGTCGGCGATTCCGGGTGCACCAGAATTGCCGCATCCGGATACAGCGCCTTCATGTCTTCGAGCTGCTTCGATTTGAATTCTTCGTGAACGATGCAGGCGCCATCCCAAAGCAGCATGTCGGCGCCAGTCTGGCGCTGAATGTAAGTGCCCAGGTGCTTGTCCGGCCCCCAGATGATCGTTTCGCCGTTATCCATCAGGCTTTCGACGATCTCCAGCGCGCAGCTTGAGGTCACCACCCAATCCGCCCGGGCTTTGACCGCCGCCGACGTATTGGCATAAACCACCACCGTACGCTCGGGGTGCTGATCGCAGAACGCGGAAAACTCGTCGACCGGGCAACCCAGATCCAGCGAACAGGTCGCTTCCAGGGTCGGCATCAGGATTCTTTTTTCCGGATTAAGGATCTTGGCGGTTTCGCCCATGAACTTCACACCGGCGACCACGACGGTCTTGGCCGGATGAGCATTGCCAAAGCGAGCCATCTCCAGCGAGTCGGAGACACAGCCACCGGTTTCTTCGGCCAGGGCCTGAATGATCGGGTCACAATAGAAGTGAGCAACCAGCACTGCGTCCTGAGCCTTGAGCTCGGCAGCGATGGCGGCACGGTAATGGGCTTCCTCATCGGCGGTCAGCGGCTTGGGCTGCTTGGCGTCGAGGTGGGCTTGAACCAGAAGGCGTTCGGAAATCTGCGTCATGTTCGCAAGACCTGCAGGCGCATTCGCGCGAAAGTCGAGTATACACCCGGCTCCAGACCCTGCTGGGTACCGCCGGGAAAGTGAGTATTGATCAGGCACGGACAGCGTTGAAGCTGCGCAAGGCTACAGAATATCCCGACGATGCAAAAGATGATTCTGACTTGCGTCATGCGGTGGCGCCCAGAATCTGAGCAACCCTGAATCGCAGGCAAAAAAAAATCCGGAAATCCTCACTTTCGTGGGCCTTCCAGACTTTTAAAACAGCTTGAAAATGGTGGGTCGTGTGGGATTCGAACCTACGACCAATTGGTTAAAAGCCAACTGCTCTACCAACTGAGCTAACGACCCGCTGTGTGGTGGCGCGTATAATACTGATTTTTAAGGACTATTCAACACCTATTTTGAAATAAATCAAAAATAAGGTGTTGGATCACTGATTCCGGCCGCCGAAAAGCCTTCCGCACGCAATCGGCAGCTATCGCATTTGCCGCAGGCACGGCCGTTATCGTCGGCCTGATAGCAAGAAACGGTCAGACTGTAATCCACACCAAGCTTCACGCCCGCCTGAACGATCTGCGCCTTGCTCAGGTTTTGCAGTGGCGCCTGGATGCGAAACCCCTGCCCTTCTACACCCGCCTTGGTGGCCAGATTGGCCATGCGCTCGAACGCTTCGACAAATTCGGGACGGCAGTCGGGGTAACCGGAGTAATCGACCGCATTCACACCGATAAAGATGTCACGCGCGCCCAGCACTTCCGCCCAGCCCAGCGCCAGCGACAGAAACACCGTGTTGCGTGCAGGGACGTAAGTCACCGGAATGCCTTCGCTTGGCGATTCCGGTACGTCGATGCTGCTATCGGTCAACGCTGAACCGCCAATACCATTCAGGTTCAGTCCGATGACCTTGTGCTCGACCACGCCCAGATCACGGGCAACACGTTCGGCGGCGTGTAATTCAGCACGGTGCCGCTGACCATAGTCGAAGCTCATGGTGTAGCAGCTGTAGCCTTCGGCGCGGGCCATGGCGACGACGGTCGCCGAGTCCAAACCTCCAGAAAGCAGGATGACCGCACGTTTTTCAGCAGTGTTCAGTTGTTCTGTCATTTCAGCGCCCCGGCTCATCATTCCAAAGATATTTATGCAGCTGCAATTGCAGACGTACTGGCAGGTTGTCTGCCACCACCCAGTCAGCCAGGTCTCGAGCATTAAGATCATGGTGACTCGGCGAGAACAGGACTTCGCCGGCGCGCCGATCAAGACCGTACTGGATCAGCTTGGACACCGACCAGTCATAGTCTTCCCGCGAGCAGATCACAAACTTCACCTGATCGTTGGACGTGAGCAACTCAATGTTCTCGTAACGGTTGCGATGCGCTTCTTTCGAACCTGGAGTTTTCAGGTCGACGACGCGACTGACCCGGGAATCTACCGCCGATATATCGAGAGAACCACTGGTTTCCAGTGACACTTGGTAACCGGCATCGCATAACCGCTTGAGCAATGGAATGGCGTTGGGTTGTGCCAGGGGCTCGCCGCCGGTGACACAGACATAACGCGGACGGAAACCCGCCACTTGCTCGAGGATGTCGTCGAGCGTACGAAGGGTTCCGCCAGTGAAGGCGTAGGCGCTGTCGCAGTATTGGCAACGCAACGGACAGCCAGTCAAACGCACAAAAACAGTGGGCAGGCCGGCAGTCCGAGTTTCACCCTGCAACGAGTAGAAAACTTCGGTAATTCTCAATGTGTCTTGCATAGTCGCCACGGGCGTAACAGCTAAACAGGCTGTCCGCCTCCGTCAGGCACTTGAAGGAACCCCGGCAATGCGCAGGTCCCAAAAAGCGTGTTTCAGAAAAAAGGGGGTGAATTCTAACGAAAAAACCCGCGACAAGCGCGGGTTTCTTCGAAACGGGTCAAGCAGGCTTACATGCGCTGCAAATCGCGTTGAGCCAGCTGAGCGGCTGAAGTCCCCGGATATTGGGAAACCACCTGCTGCAAAATGCCTTTGACACGGTCGGTATGACCGAGACGGCGCTCCACATCAGCGAGCTTGTACAGCGAATCAGGCACCTTCGCGTGCTTCGGGTACAGCTGCGAAACCTTGGCAAACGCCTGACCTGCGCCTTGCAGATCGCCCTTTGCCAGGTTCACTTCGCCCAACCAGTACTGGGCGTTACCCGCGTATTGGCTGTTCGGGTATTTGCGCAGGAATGCGGCGAAAGCCTGACTGGCCTTGTCGAAATCCTTGGCTTTGATCAAGTCGAAGGCTGCGTCGTAATAGAGCTTTTCCTTCGCCGGGTCCGCCGGTTCGCTACCCGCGGCCGGTGCTTGAGCGGCGGCCGCCCCTGCACCTGCGCCTGCTGCTGCAACGGGGGCGTTCAAATCGCCACCGGTAGAAGAATTCTCAGGAGTCGCGGCCGGTGCAGCGCCGGTTCCTATGCGCCGATCCAGGTCCTGGTATCGCTCCAGGTTTTCCTGCTTCATGCGCGCTACATCATTTTGCAGAACCTCGATTGCGCCTTGCTGACGCTCGATTTGTTGCTGCATCGATTGCAGTTGGTTGAACAGCTCGCCCTGTGCCGAGACAGGGGCCGAAACCCCTCCCCCGGCATAGGCGCCGTTCGTACCGTAACCTGCAGGCGGATAACTGCTCCCGCTATTGTTATAACCGGAGTTGTTATCGACCACAGGAACCGCAGCCCACACCGCGAGCGGTGCGAGACTGAGAGCCAGAACAGTTACAGCACGACGGCACGTTCGCATGACGAATTACTTACGCAGTTCGACGCGACGGTTTTGAGCCCAGGACTGCTCGTCGTTGCCGGTAGCAACTGGACGCTCTTCGCCGTAGGAAACCAGTTCCAGCTGAGCTGGGGAAACACCTTGCAGTACCAGGTAGCGCTGAACGGCTTTCGCACGACGCTCGCCCAGTGCCATGTTGTACTCACGAGTACCACGTTCGTCGGTGTTGCCTTCCAGAACAACGCGAGCGCCGTTTGCTTTCAGGTCTTTGGCGTGAACGTCCAGAGCGCGCATGGCTTCTGGCTTCAGGTCCGAGCTATCGTATTCGAAGTAGAAGGTGGTGATTGCGCGCAGAGCAGCTTCTTCGCTCAGGGAACCGTCAACAGCACCAGTGTTGGCGCCATAACCAGCGTTTGGATCAACAGCGCCTTGACCGGCGTTGTCGCCGCCTTTGGACGAGCAACCTACAGCTACAGCCATGGCCAGAGCCAGCGCAGCAAATTTACCAAACTTCAGCATTTCCATCGTGAAACTCCTAATGAACCCCAGTGTGTTAAGTAAAACGTATAGCGCCGCGTCAGTTCAGGTAAGGGGACCAGGAAGGTTCTCTGACTTCGCCTTGAGCGGTAGGAAGCGGGAGCCTTACGCGTCCATTGATAGACACGAGCATCAAGACTCCCCGGCCCTGCTGGCGGGTGGCGTAGATTACCATGGTGCCGTTGGGCGCAACAGTGGGCGACTCGTCCAGAGTGCTATCAGTGAGGATCTTTACACTACCGCGTTGCAAATCCTGAGCCGCCACTTTGAAATTGGTGAAACCGTCCTGGCGGTGAATCATCACCAGGGTTTTTTCGTCGGCCGACAGTTTAGGGTTGGCGTTGTAGTTACCAATGAAGGTCACACGCTCGGCACCACCACCGCCCACGCTGGTTTTGTAGATCTGCGGTTTGCCGCCACGGTCTGAAGTGAAGTAGATGGTCGAACCATCCTTGCCCCAGAACGGCTCGGTGTTGATACCAGGACCATTGGTGACACGGGTGATCTGACGCGAGCCCAGGTTCATCACATAGATGTCCGGGTTGCCATCCTTCGACAGTACGAATGCCAGGCGGTTGCCATCCGGCGACCAGGCAGGTGCGCCGTTCAGGCCTTCGAAGTTGGTGATCTGCTCACGGCGACCGGTGTCGATGTTCTGCATGAAGATACGAGGACGCTTCTGCTCGAACGAAACGTAGGCGATGCGCTTGCCATCCGGCGCGAAGCGCGGCGACAGAATCGGCTCGCGCGATTGCAGCAGAGTCACGGCGCGAGCACCGTCATAGTCCGAACGCTGCAGTGTGTAGCGAGTGTTCTTCTCGGAGAAACGCTCGGCAGTCACGTACAGCAGACGAGTCGAGAACGCACCTTTGATGCCGGTGAGTTTTTCGAACGACTGGTCGGAGATGTAGTGCGCCATGTCTCGCAGCTGATCCACGCCGCCCGATACACTGCCGGTCAGCACTTGCTGCTCGGTGGCGACGTTGAACAGCGCGTATTGCACCTGCAGGCGGCCACCGGCCGGAACAATGCTGCCGACCATGACGTACTGGGCACCCAGTGCCTTGAAGTCACGGTAGATGATTTCGCTGGCCTGACTCGGCTGGCTGATCATGTTCTGCTTGGGAATCGGCGAGTAGTAACCCGAATTGCGCAGGTCATTACCGATGATTTCGGCCATGTCGTCCGGCAGGACGCTGCCGCCCTGGTTACCGAACGGTACGACGGCGATCGGTGTAGCCCGATCGCTGCCGCTGGTGACCAGAATGTTTTTCTCATCTGCCATCGCCATCCCTGCCATGCAGCAGATAACGACCAGCATTCCTCGAAGAAGGTTTCTCACAAGGCTAGATCCTCAGGTGTGAATGTCATCTTGAATGAACGATACGGAGCGAAATCACTCGGCTTCATTCCCTGCATTTCTGTCAAACGTCCAATATTCTTCACCGCTGCTACAGCCGATGCGTCAAATGGACCGTCGCCACTGGACTTGGCCACACTGACCGAAGTCACCGTACCGTCCGGCAACATGCCGATTTGCAACACGACCGTCATGCCTTTGCGGGCCGAAGGTGGACGAGCCCAGCCTTCCGCTGCACGAGCCCGAATCAGGTCATCGAAACTGCCGGCGACTTCGTCACCCTGCTCATCGGCCAAGGCCTGCTGACGCTGCGGCGTATCGGAAAGCAAATCTGCCAGGGCCTGGGCCTTTTTGTCTTCGGCGGATTTACGCGCCGCATCCTGCGATTTCTTCTTCGCAGCATCGGCAGCAGCTTTCTTCTTCGCTTCTTCGGCGACTTTCTTCTTCGCCTCTTCAGCTTCAGCTTTCTTCTTGGCGTCTTCCGCGGCTTTCTTCTTCGCGTCTTCGACGATCTTCTTCTTCGCTTCTTCAGCGGCCGCTTTCTTGGCCTCTTCTTCAGCAGCCTTCTTGGCTTCTTCTTCCGCTTTCTTCTTGGCTATATCAGCCAATTGTTTCTCTTCTGCCTTCTTGGCTTCGGCGGTCTTCTTCGCTTCATCGGCTTTCTTGGCTTCATCAGCCTTTTTCGCCTCTGCCGCTTTCTTCGACTCGTCGGCCTTCTTGGCTTCCTCGGCCTTTTGAGCCGCTTCTTCTTTCTTTTGTTCCGCAGCCTTTATCGCTTCCTGCTCGACCTTCTTCTGTTCCATCTGTTCGACTTCGGTCTGACGCGCAGCAGATTTCTGCGCTTCACCGGCAATCTTCTGATTGGTCTGGGTGGTCGCCCGACTTTTCGATTTCAGCTGGTACAAGGTCGCCTGGACAATCGGCTTGGCCGGCGGCAGTTCCGGTGTCATGGCGAAACTGACAAACAGCATGCCGAACACCAGCACGTGCAAGCCAATCGCCCAGACACTAGGCCAGAAGTAGCTTTCCGAGGCGGACGGCTCTCGCTGTTGCTGCATCAGGGGGCCTCGGTAATCAAGCCAACATTACCGACCCCGGCTTTCTGCAATCCGCCCATGGCGCCCATGACAGAGCCGTAATCGACGGACTTGTCGCCGCGAATGAAGACCTGGGTGTGCTTGCCGCCTTCGTTGCCGGCGCGAATGATCTTGGTCACCGCGTCAGTCATCTGAGGCAGGGTCATGGCCCTGTCCTGTTGCTTCTCTGTGTCGACTTCGCTGCCAAGGTTCCAGTAATAGGTCTTGTCAGCCTTGATCGAAATGGTCAGGACCTGGGTGTTGTTGTCCTGCGGCAAGGCTTCGCTGGAAACCTTGGGCAGATCAACTTTCACGCCCTGATTGAGCATCGGCGCGGTCACCATGAAGATGACCAGTAGCACCAACATCACGTCGATGTAGGGCACCACGTTCATCTCGGCGACCGGCTTGCGCTTGTGTCGAGCTCGAGCGATTAAAGCCATTGGAAATTACCTGCTTATTCTTCGCTGGTGTGCACTTTGCGGTGCAGGATCGCCTGGAATTCATCGGCGAAGGTGTAGTAACGGCTCAGCAGGGTTTCGCTGCGAGCAGAGAAGCGGTTGTAAGCGATAACGGCCGGGATGGCGGCGAACAGACCGATCGCAGTGGCGACCAGGGCTTCGGCGATACCAGGGGCCACAGTCGCCAGCGTTGCTTGCTGGGCAGTCGCCAGGCCACGGAAGGAGTTCATGATGCCCCACACAGTACCGAACAGACCGATGTACGGGCTGACAGAGCCAACAGTGGCCAGGAACGGCAAGCTTTGCTCGAGCTTTTCTTCTTCGCGGGAAATGGCAACCCTCATGGCGCGAGCCACGCCTTCCATGACCGCTTCAGGGTCGACGCCAGGTTGCTGACGCAGACGAGAGAACTCTTTGAAACCGGCGCGGAAGATCTGCTCGACCCCCGAATCAGGGTCCGGGTTGCTGCCGGCCTGACGGTAGAGCTTGGACAGGTCGATACCCGACCAGAAGCGCTCTTCAAAGCTCTCAAGGGCACGTCGGCCAGCGCGTATCAGATTGCTGCGCTGAAAAATCATGATCCACGAGGTCACCGATGCGGCTACCAGGATCAGCATTACCAATTGCACCACGACACTGGCATTGCTGACCAGGCTCCACATGGAGGAATGGTCGACGACGTTAGCTTCCACGCTTTATCTCCTGCTTTGAGTGTGTACCCGCGCCGCTCACGTCGGCAAAGGCCGCTCGTAGAGCTTCGGGAATGGCCCGGGGTTTCAAACTGTTAGTGCGCACACAGGCCACCAAAAACTGCCCCTCGCAGAGCAGCGCATTATCCGTAGCCCGCCTGACCTGCTGTTTAAAGCGCAGGCTGACACGGTTCAATTCGATTACTTCAGCGCTTACCAACAGCTCGTCGTCCAGTCGCGCCGGCGCGTGGTAGCGCGCTTCGCTGGAATGCACGACGAACAACAGGTCCTCACCTGCCAGCTGCGATTGGGCGAAGCCCAGATCTCGTAGCCGCTCGGTTCGAGCCCGTTCCATAAACTTGAGGTAATTAACGTAATACACGATGCCGCCCGCATCGGTGTCCTCGTAATAAACGCGACAACGATGTGCGAAAGGCTCAAGCCCGTTTTGCGCGCGCATACTCTAGTGCTTACTCCTCAGGTTGCCAATCCGGCCAGGCAACTGTTTTTCATTGTTCTGCGGCTTTCTTGCAAAAGCGCGGTCATAGGACAGCACAATGCCCGAATAAATCAGCACGCAAAGGTTATTAATCGTCCACGGCATCAAGGAACTCGTCTACCACGGGCATATCACCCAATCGTGACGGAATGTTTAAGCCAAAGTGCAGGTACGCATGGCGCGTCACTACCCGCCCGCGCGGCGTGCGCATGATGTAGCCCTGCTGGATCAGATAGGGCTCAAGTACGTCTTCAATGGTGTGACGTTCCTCACTGATGGCGGCGGCGAGGCTGTCGACCCCAACCGGCCCGCCATCGAACTTCTCGATCATGGTCAGCAACAGACGTCGGTCCTGATGATCGAAACCACGCTCATCGACATCCAACAGGTTCAGGGCCAGGTCGGCAATCGGCTTGGTGATGTGGCCCTTGGCACGAACTTCGGCGAAATCCCGCACGCGACGCAGCAAGCGATTGGCTATTCGCGGGGTACCCCGGGCACGGCGGGCGATTTCAAAGGCGCCTTCCGGATCCAGTGGCAAACCGAGGATGCTGGCCGAACGACTGACAATCGTGGCCAGGTCGGCAGTGCTGTAGAACTCCAGACGCTGGACGATCCCGAAACGGTCACGCAACGGATTGGTCAGCATCCCCGCCCGCGTGGTCGCACCGACCAGGGTGAAAGGCGGCAAATCCAGCTTGATCGAACGCGCAGCCGGCCCCTCTCCGATCATGATGTCGAGCTGGAAATCCTCCATGGCCGGGTACAACACTTCCTCGACAATCGGCGATAGCCGATGAATTTCGTCGATGAACAGTACGTCATGCGGCTCAAGATTGGTCAGCAGCGCCGCCAGGTCGCCCGGGCGCTCCAGCACAGGCCCCGAGGTGCTCTTTATCGAAACACCCATTTCCTGGGCGATGATGTTGGCCAGGGTGGTTTTACCCAAACCCGGCGGCCCGAAAATCAGCGTGTGATCCAGGGACTCACTGCGCCCACGGGCCGCCTGGATGAACAACTCCATCTGCTCGCGAACGGTCGGCTGACCAATGTATTCGGCCAGGCTGACTGGCCGTATCGCACGGTCCTGGACTTCCTCGCGATCACGGGGACCACCCGTAGCGGCGATCAGACGATCAGCTTCAATCACTTAAATCATTCCCTTCAGGGCACGACGAATCAGGTCTTCACTGCTCAAGCCTTTCTCCTTGATCGCGGAAATCGCCTTGCTGGCTTCCTGCGGCTTGTACCCCAGGGAAATCAGCGCACTGACCGCGTCGTTTTCGGCGCTATTGACCGGGGCTGGCCCATCCGGCTGGTTCGGAACCAAGGCAAACATAGCCGGTACCGTTTCCCAGGCCTTGAAGCGATCCTTGAGCTCCACCAACAGGCGCTCTGCAGTTTTCTTGCCCACGCCTGGCACCTTGGTCAGCGCCGAAGTGTCCTGGGATTGAACACAGCGGACCAACTCATCGACTTCAAGGCTGGACATCAACGCCAGGGCTAACTTCGGCCCGACGCCATTGAGACGGATCAACTCGCGAAAAAAGTCTCGCTCACGCTTACCGACGAAGCCATAGAGTAACTGCGCGTCTTCGCGTACGACCAAATGGGTGTGCAACGTCAGCGGTTCACCGACCGACGGCAGGCGATAAAGCGTGGTCATGGGCACTTCAAGCTCATACCCAAGACCATTTACATCGAGAATCAGATGCGGCGGCTGTTTCTCAGCCAGTGTGCCGCGCAAGCGTCCAATCACGTTACAGATCCTTGAGCGTTGGCCAGCGCAAGGCCAGCGACAGAAAGAGCAAGGATTTGCGCCGACAACTCAGGCGCAAAATCCTCACTCCATAAAATTGACTGCTGATGCTATCAGAGACGCAAGCGCCCGCCACGACTGCGTGCCGTGCCAAGGCCGTGGGGCAACAGGCTGGAACGGGTATGAGCATGGCAAATGGCAATGGCCAGGGCATCCGAGGCATCGATTTGCGGCTTGCTGGTCAGCTTAAGCATATGCATGACCATCATCTGTACCTGCTCTTTGTTCGCCCCGCCTGTCCCGGTCACCGCTTGTTTGACCTGGGTAGCGGTGTACTCGGCGATTTCCAGGTTTTCTTCGGCACCGGCGACAATGGCCGCGCCACGAGCCTGCCCAAGTTTCAGCGCCGAGTCGGCGTTGCGCGCCATGAACACCTTTTCAATGCCCATGGTCACTGGACCGTAAGTCTGGATGACCTCACGAACACCGCGATAGACGATTTGCAGGCGCTCATGCAACTCGCCCGAGCCGGTGCGAATGCAGCCCGACGCCACGTAAACGCAGCCACGACCAGTATCGCGAACCACGCCATAACCGGTGATCCGCGATCCGGGGTCGATACCTAGAATTAAAGTCATAACGCCTGCGGGATATTGGAAAAAGCCACGTATCAAACCTGTAGGAGCGAGTTTGCTCGCGATGGGCGCCAACGATGACGCAGGCGACCTGAATTGGCGCGCTGCTCTCGGGCTCATCGCGAGCAGGCTCGCTCCTGCAAAGGCAACATCAACCCAGTTGTGCGGCCACCGACTCCGGAATATCCGCATTGGAGTAGACATTCTGAACGTCATCCAGGTCTTCAAGCATGTCGATCAGCTTGAGGACTTTCTCGGCGCCTTCCAGATCCAGTTCGGCGCTGGTGGTCGGCAGCATGACGATTTCCGCGTCTTCGCCCTTGAACCCGGCCGCTTCCAACGCGTTACGCACGGAATAGAACCCGGCAAACGAGGTGAACACATCAATGGAACCGTCTTCGTTGGTCACCACGTCGTCAGCATCGGCCTCCATGGCCGCTTCCATCAGCGCATCCTCATCGGCGCCTGGTGCGAAGGAGATCTGCCCCTTTCGCTCGAACAGATAAGCTACCGAGCCGTCGGTGCCCAGGTTGCCGCCGCACTTGCTGAACGCATGGCGTACCGCCGCCGCAGTACGGTTGCGGTTGTCGGTCATGCACTCGACCATCACCGCTACGCCGCCCGGACCGTAACCTTCGTAGGTCAGCTCGACTACGTCATCAGTGTCGGCAGCACCGGTACCACGGGCGATGGCGCGATCGATGATGTCACGGCTCATGTTCGCACCCAGGGCCTTGTCCAGGGCCAGGCGCAGACGCGGATTGGAGCCCGGATCACCGCCACCCTGACGGGCAGCGACGGTCAACTCGCGAATCCACTTGGTGAAAATCTTGCCTCTCTTGGCATCCTGACGTTCTTTGCGGTGCTTGATGTTCGCCCACTTGGAATGACCTGCCATAACTCGCTCCGAATTCTCTTTGACACATTACCCGCCACGCGGCGTCGCGCTGGCCGGCAAACAAAAAATTTCGACCCTTATAAAGAAAGGGCGCATCCGAAGATGCGCCCTTCAGGCCAGCCTTACTCAGCCTTAGGCGTCTCGCGCAAACGAATGTGCAGTTCGCGCAATGCCTTGGCATCCACCTGCCCTGGTGCCTGAGTCATGACATCTGCCGCGCTCTGGGTTTTCGGGAAAGCGATCACTTCGCGGATCGACTGGGCGCCGGTCATCAGCATCACCAGACGGTCCAGACCGAAGGCCAGGCCACCGTGCGGCGGCGCACCGTACTTCAGGGCATCGAGCAGGAAGCCGAATTTCTCTTCCTGTTCAGCCTCGTTGATACCCAACAGGCGGAATACCGACTGCTGCATTTCTTTGCGGTGGATACGGATCGAACCACCACCCAGCTCCGTTCCGTTCAGAACCATGTCGTAGGCTCGGGACAGAGCGGCTCCCGGATTGGCTTCCAGCTCTTGCGGGGTGCACTTCGGTGCGGTGAACGGATGGTGCAAGGCACTGAAGCTGCCGTCGTCGTTTTCTTCGAACATCGGGAAGTCGACGACCCACATTGGCGCCCACTTGCAGGTCAGCAGGTCCAGATCGTGACCCAGCTTGATCCGCAGAGCACCCAGGGCTTCGCTGACGATCTTCGACTTGTCGGCGCCGAAGAACACGATGTCGCCGTCTACCGCACCGACGCGATCAAGGATCACATCGAGGTTGGCTTCAGGGATATTCTTCACGATTGGCGACTGCAGGCCTTCGACCCCTTTGGCGCGCTCGTTGACCTTGATATACGCCAGGCCCTTGGCACCGTAGATGCCGACAAACTTGGTGTAATCATCGATCTGCTTGCGCGGCATGCTGGCGCCGCCAGGAACGCGCAAGGCGGCAATGCGGCATTTCGGGTCATTGGCCGGACCGCTGAACACCTTGAAATCGACTTCCTTGAGTTGATCGGCAACGTCAACCAGCTCCAGCGGGTTACGCAGGTCCGGTTTGTCGGAACCGTAACGGCGCATGGCCTCTTCGAAGGTCATGTGCGGGAACTCACCGAACTCCAGATCCAGCACTTCCTTGAACAGGTTGCGGATCATGCCTTCGGTCAGGCCCATGATGTCTTTTTCATCGAGGAAGCTGGTCTCGATGTCGATCTGGGTAAATTCCGGCTGGCGGTCGGCACGCAGGTCTTCGTCGCGGAAGCACTTGGCGATCTGGTAGTAACGATCGAAACCGGCCACCATCAGCAGTTGCTTGAACAGCTGAGGCGATTGCGGCAGAGCGAAGAACGAACCGGCATGAGTGCGGCTCGGCACCAGGTAGTCGCGAGCACCTTCAGGGGTGGCGCGAGTCAGGATCGGCGTCTCGACGTCGAGGAAGCCGTTTTCGTCCAGGTAGCGACGAATGCTGGTGGTCATGCGCGAGCGCAGACGCAGCTTCTCGGCCATTTCCGGACGACGCAGATCAAGGAAGCGATAGCGCAGGCGGGTTTCTTCGCCAACGTCGGAGAACTCGTTCAGCGGGAACGGCGGGGTTTCCGACTCGTTCAGCACTTCCAGTTCGTAGCCGAGAACTTCGATCATGCCCGACGCCATGTTGGCGTTGGTAGCACCCGCCGGACGCAGGCGAACCTTGCCGGTGATCTTCACGACGTACTCGCTGCGCACGCGGTCGGCTGCGGCGAAGGTTTCAGCACGATCCGGGTCGAAAACCACCTGGGCAAGACCATCACGATCACGGATATCGAGGAAAATCACCCCACCGTGGTCACGGCGACGGTGAACCCATCCGCAAAGGGTAATTTCCTGGCCGTCCAGACTCTCGTTCAGTTGGCCGCAATAATGGCTGCGCATCATGGTAGTGGTTTCACTTCTCGTAATTCGAAATTCGGTTGGAGGCTTTGCTCATATACCAGTCGGCAGATGATGCAAAGGCTCGCGCGTGTCGTTCAACTCAGGTTCCAGACCCTAGTCGGCTTTATCGCCGCCGGCCAGATTCTTCTTGGAACCGGTCTTGAAATCGGTTTCGTACCAGCCTGTGCCACTCAAGCGGAAGCCCGGCATGGACAGCATCTTCTTGAGCTCTGGCGCCTGGCATGCAGGGCAATCGACCAGCGGTGCATCGCTGATCTTTTGAATGGCTTCCAACTGATGACCACAGGAAGCACATTGATAATCGTACATCGGCATGGGGGTTGTCTCGGTGATCAGATTACTACCGCACACACAGGGTTTGGCGGCAAAGAGCGGGATTATATCCATTAAATGCAGCCTGTGCAGCCGTAAGACTGCACAGATCGACACTCCACCAATTTCACTGCGGTTGCGAAGCCGCGACCTCGCAACTCCCTTCCTTGAGACTGTGTACAACACAGACAACCCGCACCAGGGCGCTGAAATTCTTCACCCCGCCATGACGCAAATGCACTTCTCGATCCACATGGGACAACAGCGCACTGACCGAGCAATGATTGACTTTGGCCATCTCACCCAAAATATCCCAGTAAACCTGCTCCAGTCGCAAACAGGTGGCAAAGCCATTCAGCCGCACCGACCGGGCCAAGGGCTGGGCCAGCCCCATATCGAATTCACTGACAAACGGATCAATCCTTATATCCTTGTGCGGACCGACCCTTTCCTCGCTTTGCCTGTCTTCATAAACCATACCGTTGACACTCCTTTGCCATCCCTGGTCTCCATAAGCACATCTACCTGCTTATAAAACCGCGAGGACAAAGTTATATCCAGATGACTTTATGACCATCCTCGTAGGATAAGCCAACAATGGAGGGCAGATCGCGGAGCGGGTCCTACTCCGGACTTTTTCCTACGCCCACCGTGCATGAATCACTCAACGATCAGGGCATTTTGCCTAGTGAAAGGGAGGACAGCGCGCGCACCACACCTGCGGGGCTTCGCAGCCGTTGCACCGCTGGACTCCCTGATTTGAGTAGCTACCGGCTTTGCTGTTAAATAGGGAGCGTGTCGTTTGCGCCTATATTTACCGGGTGCTGCGCATAGGCTGATACCGAGTACGTGCCTAACGCCTCTTATTGTTCTGAAGCGAACCGTATTCCAACAGCTCTTCCTTGTGATCCGTCTTAACGTGAGTTAATCAAAATGTTGAAAATCGTCCACCTGCTAATGGGCGCAGCGGCTCTGCTGCTGTCCTTCATCCCTAGCCTGCGATCTGAAGCCGCACCTTACCTGCAACAACCCGATGCTCTGTACCTGGCCTTTTTCGGCCTGCTAAACCTGACTCTCGCTCCTGTTATCCCTAACTGGAACAAAGGCCCGCGCCATCAATTGCAAAACCTGGTCAGCGCCTTGCTGGTTCTGGCTGTCGTCCTGCAAACCCTCACTCTGATTGCGCCGATGCCGGTGATTGCCGGTCAACCTGCTGTTTTGTTTAGCCTGGTAGCCGCCCTGATTGCCGTTGTCCTGCATCTGGCCGTCAGCTTCTACAAATCTTCACCCGCCGCTGCGTCGCCTAGCTATGACATGAGCAACCGTGATACCGGCACCGTCAAGTGGTTCAACACCTCCAAAGGCTTCGGCTTTATTTCCCGCGATTCCGGCGACGATATTTTCGTGCACTTCCGGGCCATTCGCGGCGAAGGTCACCGCGTCCTGGTCGAGGGCCAGCGCGTGGAATTCTCCGTCATGAACCGTGACAAAGGTCTGCAAGCCGAAGATGTCATCGCGGCACTTCCGCGACGCTGATTCAAGGCATAAAAAAAAACCGCGGACAGCCAGGCTGTTCGCGGTTTTTTTATTACCCGCACACTTAATAATGAGGTGGTGGCGCCTCTTCCTCGAAAGACTCGAACTGACCGACCATTTCTTCCTGACGCTTGAGCAGTGCGGCCATCTGCAACTGAAGGCGCTCCAACACCCGCTGCTGCGTTACCAGCACATCATTCAATGCCTGGATGGTGTCATCCTGAAACGCCAGTCGGCTCTCAAGGTCGGTAACGCGTTCTTCCAGGCTCATGACTCAGCCCTCCACAAACGTAAAATTGTCGGTTAAAAGCAGACGCAACCTTTCACGAATCGCCGCGACCTGCTCGGCATTGTAAGGCTTGGCCGGTTGCTTGCCCCAGACCGGAGCCGGCCAGGCGACATCCCCATGTTTACGCACGATCACATGCATGTGTAACTGACTGACCACGTTACCCAAGGCTGCAACGTTCAACTTGTCCGCACTAAAGGCATCCTTGAGCAGTTCTGCCAGCGCAGTGGTTTCCTGCCAAAGCAGCAGCTGATCGGCGGCATCCAACTGAAATATCTCACTGATATCGTCACGGCGAGGCACCAGGATGAACCAGGGATAGTTCGAATCGTTGGACAAGAGCAATCGGCACAACGGGAAATCGCCAATCGGTAACGTGTCTTGTTGAAGTCGTGGATCTAAAGCAAACACTGTGCGCACTCCCGGTCATCATTTTTCAGCTTAGCGCCCATCCCGAAAGATCGCGCACCAAGCGACTGGACGGCAGCATACCCGCGAACGCCGCCGGCTTCACGACGAACCCACGCAGGACCCCATCGAGGAGTTGCCAATCACAGCATGCCCGCCCCGAGATGAGACATTTCCTGTCGATACGCACCATTACTGATCCGATGCCTCAACCAAAATCGCTGAAATGACTAACAACCAAGGATTCGTCCTGACTCTGGCAAACACACCACTGTATGAATTCAGTACAGCGAATGAAATTTTTTGCACCGAAATCGCACAATGCGTCTACGCTGATTGCTTCGACATCCGCCAATTACCCACCGGCGGGGTGAACCGGTAACGTTTTTGGTTGTCACGTCGCCGGAAATGACGGTACAACACGATGCAAACCGTGGCGTCAAGTTCAAACAACAGAAGCATGAGGCCCCGGTTTTATGAGGTTTTTACAGCACCAGGCAGGCAACCAGAAAAAAACTTCAGCAAAAAGCTGATTTGTGCACGCTTGTTGCATTCACACCCACATCGTCTATAAGGGCACCGCTGGAAGTGGGAACCTTGAGACCCCAAAAAAAACAGTGGCAGGTAGCCCGATGGAGATTCAAACGTTTCACCAGGGACTCTTTTTACCGATGCTAAAGCATAGAAACAGCATTATAGTTGTCAGTCCTGTTGCATCGGGGCTGTAAATTTGCGACATCTAGCAAGCTGATCGCGACAGGGTCGTAAAGAAGCTGAAAGGTTAGATGCGCAAGTATCGCCAATATTGTCGGCGTGATATAAGTTTGCGCCGACACAAAAAGAAAGAGCCGCCCAGATAATAAAACAGGTGGGACGGCAGTACTCTTCTAAAACCAAAGGAGCAAATCACGATGCGCGTGATGAAGTGGAGCATGATCGCACTGGCAGTTGCAGCAGCAGCCAGTACTCAGTTGGCAGTAGCCGCACCTTTCGTAAGCGACCAAGCAGAAGCCAAAGGTATCGTTGAAGACAGCAAGCTCGACTTGCTGGTACGCAACTACTACTACAACCGTAACAAGGAAAACGGCGCAACCGACGACAAAGACTGGACCCAGGGCATTCAAGGCAACTTCAGCTCTGGCTACACCCAAGGTATGATCGGTGTTGGCGTTGATGCTTGGGGCCAACTGGCCATTAAGCTGGACGGCTCCGACAAGTATTCGGGCTCGGGCAACATGACCGTCGGCAATGATGGCGAAGTCAACAACAGCCAGGGCAAAGCCGGCGCTGCCGCCAAGTTCCGCATCTCCAAGACCGAGCTGAAAGTCGGCGACATGCAGCCAAGCACTGCTCCAGTATTCGCTGTCGGCGGTTCCCGCATCCTTCACCAAACCGCAAGCGGTATCCAACTGCAGAGCAGCGAAGTCAAAGACCTTGACCTCGAAGCCGGTCACTTCTACTCGGCGACCAGCCAGGACAGCAACGCCCGTGACGGCGACCTGTGGGCAACCTACGCTGGCGTGAAAGCGAACTCCATCGACTACTTCGGTGGCAAGTACGGCATCACTCCAGACCTGAGCGTCTCGCTGTACGGCGCCAAACTGGAAGACGTCTGGAACCAGTACTACGCCAACGCGAACTACACCCTCGCACTGGGCGGCGACCAGTCGCTGAACTTCGACGGTAACATCTACAACACCAAGGATACCGGTAGCGCTAAAGCAGGCGACATCAGCAACACCGCCTACTCCCTGGCTGCTGCTTACTCGTTCCTGAAAGCTCACACCTTCACCCTGGCCTTCCAGAAAGTTAACGGCGATACCCCGTTCGACTACATCGGTGTGGGTAAAAACAACCGCGGCGGCGACTCGATCTTCCTCGCCAACTCCATTCAGTACTCTGACTTCAACGCCCCTGGCGAGAAGTCGGTACAAGCCCGTTACGACCTGAAAATGGCCGAATACGGCGTACCAGGCCTGAGCTTCATGGTCCGATACGTGGATGGTTGGAACATCGACGGTACCCATACTCCATCGAACAGCACCTACACCGGTCTGTACGGTGCAGACGGCAAACACCACGAAACCAACGTTGAAGCCAAATACGTGATCCAGTCCGGCCCAGCCAAAGATCTGTCGTTCCGCATCCGTCAAGCATGGCACTCTGCCAACGCTGACGAAGGCGAAGGCGATATCTCTGAGTTCCGCCTGATCACCGACTACCCGCTCAACATTCTGTAATCACAGAACGTTAGTTTGCGGTAATCAAAAAAAGGCCCATCTTCGGATGGGCCTTTTTTGTTGCTTCTGGTACAGCTCACTAAAAAATCTCTTTCAATACGCGCCTGACTTTAAAGTCAGGCGGTAATGCAAAGCTCCATCACTGCACCGCCGACTCCTGAACCACACGAACAACCCGCTGTGGAAATGGAATATCGATACCGGCCTTTTTCAAACGATCACGGGACTGCTCGTTAAACATGAACATCACATCCCAATAATCCGCTGTTTTTACCCACACTCGCAGGGAAACCGTGATCGAACTGTCACCCAACGTCGAAATCACTGCCTGTGGTGCAGGATCTGCCAAAACACGCGGATCTTTTGCCAGGTCCAGCAATACTTGACGGGCCTTTTGCAAGTCTGCCTCGTAATCAACACCCACATCAAACACGACTTTGCGCGTCGGCTGACGGTTGGTATTGGTGATGATACCGTTCGACAGATTACCGTTTGGCACGATGATCGTCTTGTTGTCACCTGTTCGCAGCACGGTATGGAAGATCTGGATGCTGTCGACAGTACCGGCGACACCTTGGGCTTCAATCCAGTCACCAATTCGGAACGGCCGGAACAACAGAATCAGCACGCCACCCGCGAAGTTCGCCAGGCTGCCCTGCAATGCCAGACCGATCGCCAGGCCCGCCGCACCGATCGCCGCCACGAACGAAGTGGTTTCCACGCCGATCATCGATGCCACGCTGACGATCAGCAGAATCTTGAGAATGATGTTCGCCAGGCTACTGATAAAACCTTGCAGGGCCAGATCGGCATTGCGCAGGGCCAGGAGGCCGCCGAGTTTTTGCGTGACCTTGTTGATCAGCCACCAGCCAATGGCCAGGGTGATCACTGCCAGCAACACTCGACTGCCGTACTCCATGATCATCGGGATCCAGGCCTGGGATACCTTGACCAGGTTGTCTACTTCAGCATTCAAATCCATCTACGTTCTCCTGAATTCCGGCTATCCGGCACACGAAAAATAAACGGCAGAAATCACCGACCCGATCTAGGTCGATCATTTCTACCGTTGCTTGGGCCTCGGACGCCGAAAACGCCGAGAGGTTCCCGCTTTGTACGTCAGTCGCGGAAGTTGTTGAACTGCAGCGGCATGCCGAACTCCTTGGCCCGCAGCACTGCAATGGCCTCCTGCAGGTCATCGCGCTTCTTGCCGGTAATGCGCACTTGCTCACCCTGAATGGCGGCCTGGACCTTGAGCTTGGCGTCTTTGACGTGAGCGACGATTTTCTTCGCCAGCTCTTTGTCGATGCCTTCCTTGAGGACGGCTTCCTGCTTCATCAACTTGCCCGATGCAAAAGCATCCTTGACTTCAAGGCACTGCACGTCGATCTTGCGCTTGACCAGCGACAGCTTGAGGATCTCAATCATCGCTTCCAACTGGAAATCCGCTTCGGCGGTCAGGTTGACGGTCAGGTCCTTTTCCTTGAATTCGAAGCTGCCTTTGCCTTTCAGGTCATAACGACGATCGAGTTCCTTGACGGCGTTTTCGACCGCGTTGGTGACTTCGTGTTTGTCCAGTTCGGATACCACGTCGAACGACGGCATGTAATTTCTCCAATAAATGGGCGCGCCGATGAAGCACACCTGGCTTGCGGTAAAAATCCGCGCTGATTATAACGGGTCTTTTCCATCATTCACTGTGAGCCTTCCATGCGCGCCTTAAACAGAGCAAAAAGCTGATGTCCACCACCTGGCATGTCCTGGGGGCCGGAAGCCTTGGCACGTTGTGGGCGACTCGCCTGGCACGGGCCGGATTGCCGGTGCGACTGATCCTGCGGGATACCGCGCGCTTGCAGGCTTATGAAATGGCAGGCGGACTGACCCTGGTCGAACACGGCGAGGCACAGCTCTATCCAGTGCCGGCCGAAACACCCGACGGTATCGAGCCGATCAATCGCCTGTTGGTCGCCTGCAAAGCCTACGACGCTGAAAAAGCCGTGGAGCAACTGGCGCCGCGCCTGTCCCCCGGTGCCGAACTGATTTTGTTACAGAACGGCCTGGGCAGTCAGGACGCGGTCGCAGCGCAAGTACCGCAGGCACGCTGCATTTACGCGTCAAGCACTGAAGGCGCCTTCCGTGACAGCGATTGGCGCGTGGTGTTCGCCGGACACGGCTTTACCTGGCTCGGCGATGCTGGCCATCCAGTCGCACCAATCTGGCTCGATGATTTGAGCGCCGCAGGCATTCCCCATGAGTGGAGCACCGAGATTCTGACCAGGCTGTGGCGCAAGCTTGCGCTCAACTGCGCGATCAATCCGCTGACGGTGCTGCACGATTGCCGCAATGGCGGTCTGCTGGAGCATCACTGCGAAGTCGCCACCCTCTGCGGCGAATTGACCGAGTTGCTTGAGCGCTGCGGCCAGCCGGCAGCGGCCGAGAACCTGCAGCAGGAAGTGGAGCGGGTGATCCTCGCCACCGCTGCCAACTATTCCTCGATGTATCAGGACGTGAGCAACCGACGTCGAACCGAAATCAGTTATTTGCTCGGTTACGCCTGCAAAGCCTCTGACAGACACCAGTTGAACCTGCCGCACCTCAATCAATTGCAACAGCGGCTGATCGCCCGCCTCCTCAGCCTTGGATTGCCCAGCGACTGAGCAGCGGCTACGCTGGCCACTTGTTCCTCTGCAGCGATAAACCCGATGCCATTGCGCCAGCGCCTTGAAAACCTACCTGTCGGTCAGAAACTGCTGGCCGCCCTGTTGGTGCTGTTGACCACCGTCCTGCTGGTCGCCAACCTGACCTTTATCAGCGCCGCGTATTACATCTCCCAGGAAAGCATGGCGCCCCAGGCCCTGCAGACCATCGGCCGACTGGTGTCCAACCCGAGCCTGGTCGCCGATGCCTTGCAATCGCCACAAAATGCCGAGCGCCTGCTCAATGAACTCAACAGCTATTCCCCGCTGCGGGCAGCCGCGCTCTATGACGGCAAGGGTGAACGTCTGGCGCAGTTACAACATGGCGATCACCTGAACCTGCCCGAGCGTTACCGACACATCGAAGCCTGGCAAGCCACTGAATTTCGCAGCAATCAAGTGATCACCCTGCCTCGACCCGGGACCGAGCCCGGCCATTTGCTGCTGGTGGCAAGCAGCGAACTGCCAATGGCGTTTTATACCGGTACCCTGACCGCCAGTCTCGGGATTCTTATCTTCAGCGTGCTGCTGTGGCTGGTGATCGCCCGGCAGATCAAGCGCCTGATTACCCAGCCGATCCATCAACTCGAAGAACTTTCCCGACAAGTGACACGGGAAGAGAATTACTCCCTGCGCGCATCGCGAGGTAATCACGACGAAATCGGCAGTCTCGCCGAAGCGTTCAACACCATGCTTTCGCGCATCGAAGCCCGGGAGCAGCAACTCAAGCGGGCGCGGGATGATTCTCAGGCCGCTTATGACCAGGCTCAGGGTCTGGCCGAAGAAACCCGACACACCAACCGAAAACTGGAACTCGAAGTCCAGGTACGCAGCAAGATCGAGAAGAAACTCACCGGGTTTCAGAATTATCTCAACAGCATCATCGACTCCATGCCCTCGGCGCTGATCGCCCTCGACGAACAACTCTATGTAACGCAGTGGAATCAGGAAGCCAGCGCCCTCTCCGGCACGCGCCTTGATGAAGCCTTGAACCAGCCAATCTTTCTCGCCTTTGAACCGCTCAAGCCGTTTCTGCCACAACTCAAGCAGACCGTCGAACAACACACCGTGGCGAAGATCGAGCGCGTGACCTGGGTCAAGGACGATGAACCCAAGCACTACGCCCTGACCTTCTACCCGCTGATGGGCGGCGCCGGGCGCGGCGTGGTGATCCGGATCGACGACATCACTCAGCGCCTGTCCCTGGAAGAAATGATGGTGCAGTCGGAAAAAATGCTTTCCGTCGGTGGCCTTGCCGCCGGAATGGCCCACGAGATCAACAACCCGCTGGGCGCGATCCTGCATA
Source organism: Pseudomonas sp. TE12234 (assembly GCF_054061835.1). Taxonomy (NCBI): domain Bacteria; kingdom Pseudomonadati; phylum Pseudomonadota; class Gammaproteobacteria; order Pseudomonadales; family Pseudomonadaceae; genus Pseudomonas; species Pseudomonas sp. TE12234. Next base: position 100,070 of record NZ_JBSSEP010000021.1, on the reverse strand, counting down.
ACGTGCAGAACATTCGTCGACGCCTGTCCCCCGACTTGCCGAAAAACCTCGAACAGGCTGAACAGGTGGGCGTCGAACTGTCGACGGTCAATAACTACCTGCAAGCGCGCGAAGTACCACAGCTGCTCGACGGCATCCAGCAGGCCGGCGCCCGAGCGGCAAAAATCGTGACCCACATGCTCAGTTTCAGTCGTCGAAGCACTCGGCAAATGGCCCCTTGCGATCTACCAGCCCTGATTGATCAAGCCGTGGAAATCGCCGGTAATGACTTCGACCTGGCCATCGGCTTCGACTTCAAAGGCCAGGCGATCATTCGCCAGTTCGACCCGGCACTGGGCCCGGTACCCGGCACTGCCAACGAGCTGGAGCAGGTACTGCTCAACCTGCTGAAAAACGCCGCCCAAGCCATTCACCAGCGCGAAGACGACAGCGAACCGGGACGGATAATCCTGCGTACCAAGCTCAATCCGCCCTGGGCCGAAATCCAGGTCGAAGACAACGGCGTCGGCATGAGCGAAAGCGTGCGCAAACGCACGTTCGAGCCGTTCTTCACCACCAAGGAGATTGGCCAGGGCACCGGTCTCGGGTTATCCGTTTCGTACTTCATCATCACCAACAACCATAAGGGACAGATGGAAGTGCAATCCACCCTCGGCCAGGGCACCTGCTTCACCCTGCGCCTGCCATTGACGGGCACCCCGGTCGTCTCTCAAGAACTCAATCAGCTATCGAGGTAACCATGGGCTTTCGCTTGTCGAAGATTTACACCCGCACCGGCGACAAAGGCGAAACCGGTCTGGGCGACGGCCGCCGCGTGCCCAAGGACCATCCACGGATCGAGGCCATTGGCGAGGTCGATTCGCTCAACAGTCAGGTGGGTGTGTTGCTCGCCGGGCTGGCCGCCCAGAGCGTCGAGCATCCGGGATTGAAGGAGGTGATCGAGGTATTGGCCCCCTGTCAGCACCGACTGTTCGACCTTGGTGGCGAACTGGCAATGCCGGAGTATCAGGCATTGAACGCCGCAGAAATCGAACGCCTGGAAACGGCGATCGATGTGTGGAACGAGGAGCTGGGACCGCTGGAGAACTTCATCCTGCCGGGCGGTTCGATGCTGATTGCCCAGGCGCACGTCTGCCGCAGCCTGGCTCGCAGTGCCGAGCGCCGCTGTCAGCATTTGAACGCGATTGAACCCTTGGCCGGAGTGGGCCTTGCATACATCAACCGATTGTCGGATTTGCTGTTTGTGGTGGCGCGGGTAATTGCCCGGCGCCAGGGGGTTGCGGAGATTCTTTGGCAACCCGCGGCGAAACCTGAAGTTTAGTCGTCGCCTATTAGGGCCCCTTCGCGGGCAAGCCTGCGAAGGGGCCGGCAGCATCACTGCATAATCAGGCCTCAGGCCAAAAAGCCCGAATCCCCGCCACACCCTGGGCACCTGCCGCCCAAGCCTTCTGAACCTCCGCAGGCCCAACGCCGCCCAGCAAAAACACCGGTTTGCTGAAGCCCTCGATCAAGGTCGAAGCCTGTTCCCAGCCCAGCGGCTGAGCGCCGGGATGTGTGAGGGTCGGCTGCACCGGCGACAAGGTCACGAAGTCCACGCCCATCTCTTCAGCCAGCGCCAGCTCTTCGGCGTTATGACAGGACGCCGCCAACCAGCGCGATGCCGGCAACGGTCGACCGGCTGCCGCGTATTTACGCAACTGCGCCGATGTGATGTGCCAGCCGGCGGAAGGGAAATCCCCCAACCACTCGAACGGGCCCTTGATCATCAATTGCGCCTTGCCGGCACACAGTCCCACCGCGTCCACAGCCAGATCACGATACTTGGGGTCATACCCGTTCGGTGCGCGCAACTGGATCAGCTTGATGCCGCCAGCGATGGCTTTCTGGATTCCCCTCAGCAAGGCCGGGGTTTCCAGATCCTCCGGGGTGATCAGGTATTGGTCGGGCAAACGGGCAGCAGCAACGATTGGCCGATTGGCCTGCGGAAACTCGTAATTCGACAGTTCACGAGGCGTCACCCAGGCCAGAGGCTGGCCTTCGGCACCATGAGGCTCGCCAGTGAACGCCGAGACCTCCCAGACATCCAGCAGTACTTGCTTGTCCGGGTAGTCGTGCCGAACCTTGATCAACGGTCGCGCGACGTCGACGACAATGCCCAGTTCTTCGTGAAGCTCACGACCAAGAGCCGTTGTAACGGACTCGTCGGCCTCGACCTTGCCACCAGGGAATTCCCACAGCCCACCCTGATGCTGGGTGTCGGCGCGGCGGGCGATGAGGATCTTGCCGCTGCTATCACGGATAACGGCGGCAGCTACGTGTACTCGTTTCACCGCTTGATTTCCTCCAGTCCGGCCTTCTGCCAGGCCTTGAAGGCTGGCCATTGGTAGATGGTTTGCACATAGGCCTCGTCAGCCGCGGACAGTTTCACCTGATAGGTACGCAGGCGCACAGCGATGGGTGCAAAAAACGCGTCGGCCAGGGTGGCCCGGCCAAACAGGTACGGCCCGCTTTCCGTCGCGACGGCTCGGCACTCGGCCCACAACGCGGACATGCGCTCGATGTCCGCCTGCACGTCAGCCGGAACCGGCGACAGCGGTGCATCACGACTCAGATCGAAAGGCATATTGCCGCGCATGGCGAAGAACCCGGCATGCATCTGTGCGCACGCCGAACGTGCCTGGGCACGCGCGCAGACGTCCTTGGGCCAAAGATTGGCATCCGGGAACCGTTCTGCCAGGTACTCGGCAATCGCCAGCGAATCGGCGATGGTGCCGTGCTCGGTTTTGAGCAGGGGAACTTTGCCAGTCGGCGAGTGCTTGAGCAGTCGTTCGCGGGTGTCCGGCTGGTTGAGCTTGATCAGCTCCTCGGTATAGGGAGCACCGGTCAGGTCGAGAGCCAGGGCGCCGCGCAGGGACCAGGAGGAAAGCAGTTTGTCGCCGATGATCAGGTGAAGGCTCATGTTCGGGACCTTTTGGATGATGAGGACAGGCCAGTCGAGCGAGTGACTGGCAGACCGCCATCGCTCGTAGGCTAGCCCCCACAATTGTTCAGGTGTACACAAATCCAATGTGGGAGCGAGCCTGCTCGCGATGGTGTCGACGCGATCTTAAGTACGGTATTCCGCGTTGATCTTCACGTACTCATGCGACAGGTCGGTGGTCCAGATGGTTTCGCTGCAATCGCCGCGTCCCAGCTCGATACGGATGGTGATTTCTTCCTGCTGCATGACCGCCGCACCCTGGGCTTCGGTGTAAGTCGCGGCACGCGCGCCACGGCTGGCGATGCACACTTCACCGAGGAACACGTCGATTTTGCTCACATCCAGATTCGGTACACCCGCGCGGCCTACAGCGGCGAGGATACGACCCCAGTTCGGGTCGGAGGCAAACAGTGCGGTCTTGATCAGTGGCGAGTGAGCCACGGTGTAACCGACGTCCAGGCACTCCTGGTGATTGCCGCCGCCGTTGACTTCTACGGTGACGAACTTGGTCGCACCTTCACCGTCGCGAACGATGGCCTGGGCCACATCCATGCAGACTTCGAACACCGCCTGTTTCAACTTGGCGAACAGCTCGCCTTCGGCGCGGGTGATTTCCGGCAGCGCTGCCTGACCGGTGGCGATCAGCATGCAGCAGTCGTTGGTCGAGGTGTCGCCATCGATGGTGATGCGGTTGAACGACTTGTTGGCGCCGTCCAGCAACAGATTTTGCAACACATCGCGGGAGACCTTCGCGTCGGTGGCGATGTAGCCGAGCATGGTTGCCATGTTCGGGCGGATCATGCCCGCGCCTTTGCTGATACCGGTGACGGTGATGGTCACGCCGTCATGCTGGAACTGACGGCTGGCACCCTTGGGCAGGGTATCGGTGGTCATGATGCCGGTGGCGGCAGCTTCCCAGTTGTTGATCGACAGGTCATCAAGCGCGGCTTGCAGCGCGCCTTCGATTTTCTCGACCGGCAGTGGCTCGCCGATCACACCGGTGGAGTACGGCAGCACCAGGCTGGCATCCACACCCGCCAGCTCAGCCAGTTTGGCGCACGTACGCTCGGCGGCGGCCAGGCCTGGCTCGCCGGTACCGGCGTTGGCATTGCCGGTGTTGGTCAGCAGGTAACGCACCGGGCCTTGCACACGCTGCTTGGCCAGGATCACCGGTGCCGCGCAAAAGGCGTTGAGGGTGAACACGCCGGCGACTGTCGAGCCTTCGGCACAGCGCATGACCACAACATCCTTGCGCCCCGGGCGCTTGATACCGGCAGAGGCGATACCGAGTTCAAAACCGGCAACCGGGTGCAACGTTGGCAAAGGACCAAGACCAACAGCCATGAATGCGCTCCTTAATAGATGATGTCTGCACCGCTTCAGGAAGAGCGGTGGTTTAAATGGCAAAACGCCGCGACGGCATGAGCCGGTCGCGGCGCGGGTATTTCAGCGTATGAAACGGGGTTTACTGGATCTGCCCGTGGCAATGCTTGAATTTCTTGCCCGAACCGCAGTAGCACAGCTCGTTACGGCCCAGCTTCTGCTCATTGCGTACCGGTGCGGTGGCCAGGGCCACATCGACCTCTTCACCCAACGCTTCCGGCTGCTCCAGACCTGGGGCTTCTTCATGCAGGAACTGCATGCGCGCCGCCAGTGCTTCGGCCTCCTGACGCAAACGGGCTTCTTCTTCGGCCGGATCTTCGCGACGAACCTGAACGTGAGACAGCACACGGATCGAGTCGCGCTTGATCGAATCCAGCAGCTCGGAGAACAGCGTGAACGACTCGCGCTTGTACTCCTGCTTCGGGTTCTTCTGGGCGTAGCCACGCAAGTGAATGCCGTGACGCAGGTGATCCATGGTCGACAGGTGGTCTTTCCACAGGTCGTCCAGAACGCGCAGAACGATTTGCTTCTCGAAAGTACGCAGCGCCTCGGCGCCCGCCTGGTCTTCTTTCTCGTTGTACGCCGCCACGAGTTCCTGCATCAGCTTCTCGCGCAGGGTCTCCTCGTACAGGTGATCGTCTTCGTCGAGCCATTGCTGGATCGGCAGCGCGACGCCAAAGTCGCTCTGCAACGCCGCTTCCAGCCCGGCCACGTCCCACTGCTCCGGCAGCGATTGCGGTGGAATGTGTGCGCTGACGGTGGCGTTGAGCACGTCCTGACGGAAGTCGGCGATGGTTTCACCGATGTTGTCCGCGGCCAGCAACGTGTTACGCATGTGATAGATCACTTTACGCTGTTCGTTGTTGACGTCGTCGAACTCGAGCAGTTGCTTGCGAATATCGAAGTTGCGACCTTCAACCTTGCGCTGAGCCTTTTCGATGGCGTTGGTCACCATGCGGTGCTCGATCGCTTCGCCAGGCTGCATGCCCAGGGCCTTCATGAAGTTCTTCACCCGATCGGAGGCGAAGATGCGCATCAGGCTGTCTTCCAGCGACAGGTAGAAACGGCTGGAACCGGCGTCACCCTGACGACCGGCACGACCACGCAACTGGTTGTCGATACGGCGCGATTCGTGACGCTCGGACGCGATCACCTGCAAACCGCCCGACTCGAGCACTTGCTGGTGACGTTTCTGCCAGTCGGCCTTGATCTGGGCGATCTGCTCAGGGGTCGGGTCTTCCAGCGAAGCCACTTCCACTTCCCAGTTGCCGCCCAACAGGATGTCGGTACCACGACCGGCCATGTTGGTGGCGATGGTCAGCGCGCCTGGACGACCGGCCTGGGCGATGATCTCGGCTTCTTTTTCGTGGAACTTGGCGTTCAGAACCTTGTGTTCGATGCCTTCCTTCACAAGCAGGCTGGACATGTGCTCGGACGTTTCGATGGTCGCAGTACCCACCAGCACCGGACGACCGGCCGCCATGCTTTCCTTGATGTCGGCGACGATTGCCGCGTATTTCTCGTCGGCGGTCAGGAACACCAGGTCGTTGTAGTCCTTACGGGCCAACGGCTTGTTCGGTGGAATGACCATGACCTGCAGGCCATAGATCTGATGGAACTCGAACGCTTCGGTGTCAGCCGTACCGGTCATGCCGGACAGTTTGCTGTACAGACGGAAGTAGTTCTGGAACGTGGTCGATGCCAGGGTCTGGCTTTCGGCCTGGATGTTGAGGTTTTCCTTGGCTTCGATGGCCTGGTGCAGGCCCTCGGACAAACGACGGCCCGGCATGGTACGACCGGTGTGTTCGTCGACCAGGACAACCTGACCGTCCTGCACGATGTATTCGATGTTGCGATGGAACAGCTTGTGCGCACGCAGACCGGCATACACGTGAGTCAGCAGGCTCAGGTTGTGTGCCGAGTACAGGCTCTCGCCTTCGGCCAGCAGACCGATGCGGGTGAGCGTCTCTTCGACGTACTGGTGACCGGCTTCGTTGAGTTCGACCTGGCGGGTCTTCTCGTCGATGGTGTAGTGACCGGCCTTGGTGACTTCGCCTTCGACCTCTTCGATATGCAACTCCAGCTGCGGGATCAGCTTGTTGATCTCGATGTACAGCTTGGAGCTGTCCTCGGCCTGACCGGAAATGATCAGCGGAGTACGGGCTTCGTCGATGAGGATGGAGTCGACTTCGTCGATCACGGCAAAATTGAGTTCGCGCTGGAATTTTTCTTCCATGCTGAACGCCATGTTGTCGCGCAGGTAGTCGAAACCGAATTCGTTGTTGGTACCGTAGGTGATGTCGGCGGCGTAAGCGGCGCGCTTCTCTTCCGGCGGCTGGAACGGCGTGACCACGCCGACCGTCAGGCCGAGGAACTCATAAAGCGGGCGCATCCAGTTGGCGTCACGGCGAGCCAGGTAGTCGTTCACCGTCACAACGTGCACGCCCTTGCCGGACAATGCGTTGAGATAAACGCCCAGTGTTGCCACCAGGGTCTTGCCCTCACCGGTACGCATTTCGGCGATCTTGCCTTCATGCAAGGTCATGCCACCGATCAGCTGGACATCGAAGTGGCGCATACCCATGACGCGCTTACCGGCTTCGCGGGCGACCGCAAAGGCTTCTGGCAACAGCTTGTCGAGGGTTTCCCCTTTGGCGATGCGGGCCTTGAACTCATCTGTCTTGGCACGCAATTGATCGTCCGAAAGGGCCACCATTTGCTCTTCGAAGGCATTGACGAGTTGCACCGTCTTGAGCATGCGTTTGACTTCACGCTCGTTCTTGCTTCCAAAAAGTTTCTTTAACAAAGGCGCAAACATATCGGCAGGATCTTCCACACTAAAGGGATGGAGGGCGGCCCCGTGAGTCGCCCGTGCAGCCCTCATGGCCGCATGCGAACGAGCATTCTACCCGGAAACGATGGTGAGGAAAGTGGCGTTATTCCACGATGCTGGCACAGCGCTGTGACGGGGCTCACTTAAAATAGGGGCAAATGGCTGAACTTCAAGCGATACAGCACAGAAGTTACTCGTTGATTTAATGGGCAAAGCACGCATAAAAGCAATGGGGGCAGGTGCATCCGGCGCTTTCTGCTACCATGGCGGCTCTGTTACTTCAGGTGTCTGATCATGGCATTTCGCCCTCTTACGGCCAGAGCACCCGCCGTTCTGCTTCGCGAAGCCAAGCCGCTCAAGGCCATTCTCGGCCACGCCCAACGCCTGGGTCATCTGCAACGCCTGCTGGAAAGCCAATTGCAGCCGGCCGCCCGTGAACATTGTCACGTTGCGTCGTGGCGCGAAGGCAGTTTGTTGCTGATTGTCACCGATGGTCATTGGGCCACTCGCCTGCGTTATCAACAAAAGCGCCTGCAGCGGCAATTGCAGATGTTCGACGAGTTCGCCAACCTCACGCGAATCCTGTTCAAGGTACAGCCGCCCACCATTCAGCAAGGTGCCGCCGGGCATACCATGGATTTGTCCAATGATGCCGCCGCCACCATCCAGGCGACGGCCGATGGCATCAGCGACCCGAAACTGCGGGCCGCGCTGGAACGATTGGCGGCGCACGCCAGGCCCAAGGGCTGATACTGGCTATTTAATACCCCAGCTCGGATCAGCGGCGTTTACTGCCGCCCAATAATGATCCCATCAACCCACGCACCAGCTGTCGCCCCAACTGATTCGCCGCCTGTCGCATCGCCGACTTCAGCGCCTGCCCGGCCGCCGTGCCGAGAAATTCCCCGGCCTGTTCGGTGAAGCTTGGCTCTTGCGGAGCCGCTTTGCCGGGTGCGACTTCAGCTTCAGGCGCCAGGCCTTTACGCCCCATCAGCACTTCATAGGCCGATTCGCGATCGATCGGCTTGTCATATCGCCCCTGCAATGGCGAGCTGGCAATCAATGCCGCGCGCTCAGCCTCACTCAGCGGCCCGATCCGCGATTGCGGTGGTGCCACCAGCACCCGCTGGACCATCTCCGGCGTGCCCTTGTCCTGCAAGGTGCCGACCAGGGCCTCGCCAATCCCGAGCTCGGTCAGCACCGACAGGGTATCGAAGGCCGGGTTCGGACGGAAACCCTCGGCCACCGCGCGCAGGGATTTCTGTTCTTTGGCCGTGAATGCGCGCAACCCGTGCTGGATGCGTAGCCCCAACTGCGCCAGTACATCATCCGGCAAGTCGCCCGGCGATTGAGTGACGAAATACACACCGACACCTTTCGAACGAATCAGCCGTACCACTTGCTCAAGGCGATCCTGCAATGCCTTCGGCGTACCGGCGAACAACAGGTGCGCCTCGTCGAAGAACAGCGCCAGCAATGGTTTGTCCCCATCGCCGCGTTCCGGCAATTGCTCGAACAATTCAGCCAGCAGCCAGAGCAGGAATGTTGCGTAGACCTTGGGCGCTTCATGAACCAGACGACTGGCATCGAGCAAATGAATGCGGCCGCGGCCATCGGCGGCCGGTTGCAGAATATCTTCGAGTTTCAGCGCCGGTTCGCCGAACAGCGCTTCGGCGCCCTGTTGCTCCAGGGTAGCCAGGCGCCGCAACAGCGCCTGACTGGAACCGGTGGTCATCAACGCCGCGTCATCGCCGAGCAACGCCGGATTGTCCTTCAGGTGATTGAGCAGCGCCTTCAAGTCTTTCAAGTCCAGCAGCAACAGGCCTTCACGGTCTGCGACCTTGAAGGCGGCGTACAGCGCCGACTGCTGGCTATCCGTCAGTTCCAGCAAACTTCCCAACAGCAGCGGCCCCATTTCACTCAAGGTCGTGCGTAACGGATGACCGGACTGACCGTGTACGTCCCACAGCGTTACCGGATAAGCCTGAGGCTTGTGCTTCAGCCAAGGCATCCCGGCAATCCGCTCGGCGATCTTGCCCTGGGGATTGCCGGCAGCGCCCAGACCGCACAAATCGCCTTTGATATCGGCGGCGAAGACCGCTACGCCGGCGTCACTGAAGTCTTCGGCCATGCGTTGCAAGGTAACGGTCTTGCCTGTGCCGGTGGCGCCCGCGATCAAACCGTGGCGATTGGCCAGGCGCATGGCCTGGGCGATCGGCTGTCCCGCAAGATCGGCGCCGATGACGAGTTGCAATGAGTCAGGCATTTGGTCACCCGTGGTTAATCTTTGGTCCTACACGGCCGATAGAAATAACGACAAAGCAGACAGACACAATCTGGTAGGACATTTCCCTTAAGGAGCGACGGAAATATCACTTGCTTTCAACCTTGCCCGTCTTGCGTCCCTTTATAAAAGCACGCGTTGGGCATTAAGACCTTAGCGGAACCCCAAGTCATGAACAAAAACCTGCGTTTCAGCCACAAAATCCTGCTTGCCGCCGCCCTCATCGTCATTACTGCCTTCGCCTCGTTCACGCTCTACAACGATTACTTGCAGCGCAACGCCATTCGAAGGGACCTGGGCAATAATCTGCAGGAGATGGGCAGAGTCACTGCCAACAATATCCAGACCTGGCTGGCCGGTCGCAGCTTGTTGATCGAAAACCTGTCGCAAACCGTGGCACTGAACCCTGATACCGACAACGTTTCCAAGCTGCTCGTACAGAAGGCCGTAACGTCTACGTTCATGGGCGCCTACCTGGGCAACAAGGATGGTTCCTTCATGATCCGTCCGGACAGCAAGATGCCCGACGGCTATGACCCGCGTGCCCGGCCCTGGTACAAGAGTGCGCAAAGCGCAAACGGCCCTGCATTGACCGAACCCTATATTGATCTGGCATCTGGCCAACTGGTGATTTCCATCGTTGACAGTGTGGTCAAGGACGGACAGAACATCGGCGTCGTCGGTGGCGACTTGAGTTTGCAAGTGATCGCCGACACCCTCAGCGCGCTGGACTTCGGCGGCATGGGTTACGCCTTCCTGGTCAGCTCGGACGGCAAGATCCTGGTACATCCCGACAAAGCGCTGGCGATGAAATCGCTCAAGGATGTTTACCCGCAGGACACGCCGGCCATCAGCAGCGACCTGAGTGAAATTCAGGTCAATGGCAAAACCCGCATCATGACCTTCACCCCGATCAAAGGGTTATCGTCGGTGAACTGGTACATCGGCTTATCCGTGGACAAGGACAAAGCCTTTTCCACGCTCAGCGAATTCCGCGCCTCGGCAGTCGTTGCAACCGTCATTGCCGTGGTGATCATCATCGCCCTGCTGGGCATGCTGATCCGCATCCTGATCCAGCCATTGCACGTCATGACCCGCGCCATGGCCGATATTGCCGACGGCGAAGGCGACCTGACCAAACGCCTGACCATCGTGAACCACGATGAATTCGGCATCCTTGGCACCGCGTTCAACCGTTTTGTGGAGCGCATCCACGGTTCTATCCGCGAGGTGTGCTCGGCCACCGGGCAGGTCAACGAAGTCGCATTGCGGGTCGTCGCGGCCTCGAACTCGTCGATGTACAACTCCGACCAGCAGGCTTCGCGCACCAACAGCGTGGCCGCTGCAATCAATCAGCTCGGCGCCGCCGCCCAGGAGATCGCCCGCAACGCCGCGCAAGCATCGAACCAGGCCAGCGATGCCCGCAGCCTGGCCGAAGACGGCCAGCAGGTGGTAGATCGCAGCATTGCCGCGATGAATCAGCTATCGAGCATGCTCAGCGCCTCCAGCAGCAACATCGAGTCGCTCAACAGCAAAACCGTGAACATCGGGCAAATCCTCGAAGTCATCACCAGCATCTCCCAGCAAACCAACCTGCTGGCCCTCAACGCCGCCATCGAAGCGGCGCGGGCCGGTGAAGCCGGACGCGGGTTTGCCGTGGTCGCCGACGAAGTGCGTAACCTCGCGCATCGCACTCAGGAGTCGGCGCAACAGGTGCAGACCATGATCGAGGAGCTGCAAATTGGCGCGCGCGAATCCGTCAGCACCATGAGCGACAGCCAGCGCCACAGCCAGGACAGCGTGGAAATCGCCAACCTGGCGGGCGAGCGCCTGAGCAGCGTGACCCAGCGCATCGGCGAAATCGACGGCATGAACCAGTCGGTGGCCACGGCGACCGAGGAACAGACTGCCGTGGTCGAGTCGATCAACGTGGACATCACCGAAATCAACACCCTCAATCAAGAGGGTGTGGAAAACCTGCAATCGACCTTGCGTGCCTGTGCCGATCTGGAACAGCAGGCGGCGCGCTTGCAGCAGTTGGTGGGCAGTTTCCGGATCTGACGCCGGATCACTCGCCCCTGTGGCGAGGGCGCAAGTTCCCTCGCCACAACATTGCTGTTACCTCAGTCCCCCGCCCACAAATCCCCAACCGAACAACTATTCTTCATTAAGGTCAATCAAGGGAGAGCAACGGACCGGAGGGATGTTCATCGTGCATATCGCTGACATAACCATGTTCTACGCCCCTGCCAGCGGTGGCGTGCGCACTTATCTGGATGCCAAGCACCGTCGCCTGTTCACCCGGCCGGGCATCCGCCACAGTTTGTTGATCCCCGGCGCGTCCTTCAGTGAACGCGATGGCATTTATACCGTTCCGGCGCCCGCCCTGCCCTTCGGCAAGGGGTATCGTTTCCCTCTGCGTCTCGCGCCCTGGCGCAATGTCCTCCAGGATTTGCAACCGGAGCTGATTGAAGTCGGCGACCCTTACCTCACCGCCTGGGCCGCCCTCGATGCCCGGCGGCAACTGGACGTGCCGGTCATTGGCTTTTACCACTCGGACCTGCCGCTGTTGATCAGCAACCGCATGGGCAATTGGGTCACCACCAACATCGAGGCTTATGTCAGGAAGCTCTACGGCAATTTCGACCGGGTGCTGGCGCCGAGCCGGGTCATGGCTGAAAAGCTGACGGGCCTGGGGGTGAAGAACGTTTTCGTGCAGCCTTTGGGCGTCGATTTGCAGACCTTCCACCCTGGCGCCCGTGATCCCGGACTGCGGGCCGAACTGGGCATTGATGAAAACACCCACCTGTTGATCTTCGCCGGGCGCGGTTCCAAGGAGAAAAACCTGCCTGTGCTGCTTGCCTGCATGAAACGCCTGGGCCGGCGCTACCACTTGCTGCTGGTTGGTTCCTCGATGCCAGCTGCGGTGCCGGGCAATGTCACAGTCGTCGACGAATTCTGCCCCGCCACACAAGTCGCCCGCCTGATGGCCAGTGCCGATGCGCTGCTGCATGCCGGTGATCAGGAGACCTTTGGCCTGGTGATCCTCGAAGCCATGGCCAGCGGTATTCCGGTGGTGGCCGTGGCGGCCGGGGCCTTTGAGGAAATTGTCACCGATCAATGCGGCTTGCTCTGCAGGCCGAACGATCCGCAAGCGATGGCCAACGCCGTGCGCGAACTGTTCGAACAGGGCTGTGCCGCCCTTGGCCAACAAGCGCGGCGCCATGTCGAACGACATTACTCTTGGGATACCGTGGTCAACAGCCTGCTCGGTCACTATCACGCCGTGCTCGGCAGCCAATGGCCGCAGGTGGCCAATGGTTGAGCCCAAGGACCCGCCCAGCCTGTTGTTGGTGCTGCACGACATCGCACCACCAACCTGGGCCGATTATCAGCCCTTTGTCGAAGCCGTCGATGCTTTGGGCAATGTGCCGATGACCTGGCTGGTGGTGCCGAATTTCCACAAACACAATGACCTGGAGGCGCACCCGGGATTTCGTCGCCTGCTCAGCGGGCGCCTCGCCCTCGGTGACGAGCTGGCGTTGCACGGCTATTTCCATTGCGACGACGGACCGATGGCAAGCAATCCCCGCGACTGGTTCATGCGCCGGGTCTACACCCACGAAGGCGAGTTCTACAGCCTGTCCGCGGAAGCGGCCCTCACCCGCCTGCACGCCGGCATTGACATGTTTCAGCGTTACCACTGGCCTCTGCATGGCTTCGTCGCTCCCGCGTGGCTGATGAGCGAAGGGACGCGCCAAGCCCTGCGTCAGTTGCCGCTGAGTTACACCAGCGACCCGCAGCACCTTTATAAACTGCCGGATTTTGCCGTCGTCGATGCCCCTGGACTGGTCTGGAGCGCGCGCAGTGCCTGGCGCCGGGGATTGTCGAAACTGCTCAGCGATCAACGTGAACAGCGCTGGCGACAAGCGCCGGTGATTCGACTCGGCCTGCACCCGGTGGACATGCGTCATGAGTTCTCGCGCACGTACTGGCTGCAAACCCTCAAGCGCCTGATCGCCGAGGGTCGAGTACCAATGACCAAGGCACGCTGGCTGGCACGGCACAGCGAACGCATGGGGCGTGCCGCATGAGCCGCGGTTTTCTGCTGCTAGTCGGCCTGCTCGCGGCGGTGCTGATCCCCTGGCTATTGGGCGGGAGCGAGACCTGGTCGCGATTGCAGAGTTTTCCCTTGAGCGAATTGTTGATCATGTTCGGCATGATCCTGTTGTGCTGGGTGGTCAATACGCTGCGTTTGCGTCTGTTGCTGGGAGATCAACGCAACAAGGTGAGCCCGGTCAAAAGCCTTGGCGTCGTGATGGCCGCCGAGTTTGCCTACTGCGCCACGCCGGGCGGCAGCGGCGGACCGCTGACGATCATGGCGCTGCTGGCGCGCAACGGCGTGCGACCGGCCAGAGGCAGCGCGGTGTTCGCCATGGACCAGCTCAGTGACTTGCTGTTCTTTCTCTGCGCACTGAGCGGGATTCTGATTTATGCCCTGTTCCAGCACCTGAGCCAGCGAATGGAATGGTTACTGATCGTCAGCGCAGTCTCGATGTTCGGCGGATTGTTCAGTTGCATCGTCGTGGCTCGCTATCATCGCGGGCTGATTCGCCTGACGGGTCGATTGCTGGCTCGTCTCAATGTCAAAGCCAGCACCCGGGTTCGCTGGGCTCGCAAGCTCCTGCATTTCCTTGCAGCCTTCACCGACACACTGAAGCTGCCCTTTCAGACATTGATCACGGTGTTTGCCCTGACCTGCCTGCATTGGGTTTTGCGCTACAGCGTGTTGTACCTGGCACTGCGTGGGCTCGGCGCGGACTTGCAGTGGGCCTGGAGTTTTCTGATCCAGATGCTCTCCCTGAGTGCCGGGCAATTCACTCTGTTGCCGGGAGGTGCGGGGGCGGCGGAACTGACGTCGGCGGCGCTGTTGGCGCCCATGGTGGGCAAATCCACAGCGGCAGCAGCGATTCTGATCTGGCGCGCGGTGACTTACTACTTCTATCTGCTGGTTGGCGGGCCCGTGTTTCTATTGATGCTTGGCCGACCATTGCTTAAGAAACTGATGAACCTCAAGCAGGCTTAGACGGTTTTTCCGGCTGTTCCTGTAACTGCTCCCACAGTTCGGCCGCGCCGGGGAACTCCGTGCCATCTTCCGGGCTCATGTCATCCGGGTCATAACGACTCAAACAGCCCTCACCCAATGTCGCGGGAGCCTTTGACGTGGCTTTGTCCAGTGGATCGGCCATAGACATATCCTCAGTGTAGAAACGGCGAAGGGCCTGAAGCGATTGAACGCCCAGGCCCTCCGGATTTCAACCGTGTCGTGTGGCGACGGTCAGAACACCACGGTTTTGTTGCCGTGCACCAGCACCCGGTCTTCCAGGTGATAACGCAGACCGCGGGCCAGCACCATCTTCTCGACGTCGCGACCGAAACGCACCATGTCTTCGATGCTGTCGCTGTGGCTGACGCGCACCACGTCCTGCTCGATGATCGGGCCGGCGTCCAGCTCTTCGGTCACATAGTGGCAGGTCGCACCGATCAGCTTCACACCACGCAGGGAAGCCTGGTGATACGGCTTGGCACCGACGAACGATGGCAGGAAGCTGTGGTGAATATTGATGACCTTGTGCGCATATTCGCGGCACAGTTCCGGCGGCAGGATTTGCATGTAGCGGGCCAGTACGACCACTTCGGCATCGTGCTGTTTGACCAGGCGCGAAACTTCGGCGAACGCCGGCTCCTTGTCCTGTGGATTGACCGGCACGTGGTAGTACGGAATGCCGTGCCATTCGACCATGCTGCGCAGGTCGTCATGGTTGGAAATCACGCAGGCGATTTCACAGTCCAGTTCATCGCTGTGCCAGCGATGCAGCAGGTCGGCAAGGCAGTGGGACTCACGACTGGCCATCAGGACCACGCGCTTCTTCTGCTCGGTATCGGTGATGCGCCAGTCCATCGAGAACTCTTCGGCAATCGGCGCAAAGGCTTCGCGCAACGCTTCGATACCGAAAGGCAGCGAGTCGGCGCGAATTTCGTGACGCATGAAGAACCAGCCACTGAGATTGTCCGAGTGATGGCTCGCCTCAGTGATCCAGCCGTTATGGGACGCCAGAAAGTTACTGACTTTGGCAACGATGCCGACGCGGTCCGGGCAAGAAATCACCAGCCGAAAAGTGCGCATGAGGGGGAAACTCCAGAACTTCGCAAAGGCGGCCATTCTAGCGATTGCGCAGAAAAACTGCAGTAATGATGACGTTTCGGCCTGGCCGAAGGTCGGCGACAAGGAATCTGCTGACGCCGGCAGCGCGGGCAAACAGTGCGTTGTCGGCCACTTACAAGCATCCAATTGTGAATATGTGTGCCGGATGTATCGAATTATTTATCCGCACATTCAATGTGCGAATTCACCACGATTAAATTAAATAAACTCCGGTTTAATGTTTACTTGATGAAACACCCTGACTATTATTGCGGCACTGTTCCCCTACATCCTTTGACCTGCATAAGGTAGTCATCATGTCCTTGATCAACGAATATCGCGCCACCGAAGAAGCCATCAAAGAGCTGCAAGCCCGTTTGAAGAACCTGTCCCAAGACGACAAACTGCAAACCGAGCTGGAATTCGAAGGCAAACTGCGCACCCTGATGGGCGAATACTCCAAGTCCCTGCGTGACATCATCGCGTTGCTGGACCCAGAATCCAAAACCAAGGCACCACGCGGCGGCGCAGTCAAAACTACCGGCACCAAGCGTGCTCGCAAAGTTAAACAATACAAAAACCCGCACAACGGCGAAGTCATCGAAACCAAAGGTGGCAACCACAAGACTCTGAAAGAGTGGAAAGCCAAGTGGGGCGGCGACGTGGTTGAAGGCTGGGCGACCCTGCTGGGCTAAGCCGCAGCGCTTGTCGCAGACTGATCAGCGGCAAAAAAGAACGCCAGCATGCGCTGGCGTTTTTTTATGCCCGGAGTTCAAGCTCCGGATATTTTCGATTTCAAAGATTCAAACGTTTACGTAAGGCCTGGACATATTCCTGCCATTCATTCAGCACTGATCGCTGAAACGGCGTCGCTGTAACATTCAATTGGGCTGCGGCCTCGACAAAACTTTCCAGGGTATTGGGCGCGCCCCACTCCGGCACTGACAAACGTTTCTGACAGAATAATCGCCAGCGTTCTTGCTCGTCGGCACTCAACGTATCGGGAAAGTTACGTGCGCGATATCGAAACAATAATTCCGGTAAACGTTCATCATCGAAAGGCCATTGCTCTTGCGCTAATTGCCCAGGATCAACCGTTCGGACTTGTTCGCACAGACGTCGATCGCGATCACCGATAAAGCCGTCGTATAACTGTTGCTCCGGGTCCTGGCTTGCGGAGAAATCCTCGCGGGCATATATCGCCGAAACTTTATCCTGCCAGACTTTCTGCGCGTCGTTTAGCCGCAGTGCACGCTGCTGATAGAGCGCCATATCCAGCCCCAACCGCTGCTGATCTTCCGGGCGAAGTACCGACATCGGCGCCACCACCGGGCATTTATTGATATGGATGAGCTTGAGTGGAACCGGCAACTCAGCTTCGGCCAGATCTTCGCGACGGGTATATAAGCGCTGGCGCAATGTTTCGGTATCCAGATCAAGCAATGCCTGAGGGTCGAGGTGCAGGTCACAGACAATCAAGGCGTTCTTGTTACGCGGGTGCCAGGCCAGGGGCAACACCACGCCCACGTAGTTGCGCGCGGCAGAAAAGCGCCCGGAAACATGCACCATCGGTTGCAGCAGGCGAATCTGATCCAGGACCTTTTGCTTGCTGCGCAGATTGAACAGCCAGTCATACAGCTTCGGCTGCTTCTCCCGGATCAGTCGCGCCAAGGCGATGGTGGCGCGAACGTCCGACAGCGCTTCGTGGGCATTGCCATGATCTATGCCATTGGCAGCGGTCAGGCGTTCGAGCTTGAGGGTCACCCGCCCCTCGTCGTCGGTGGGCCAGACGAGACCATCGGGGCGCAAGGCATAGGCTGCACGCACCACATCGATCAAATCCCAGCGACTGTTACCGCCCTGCCACTCCCGCGCGTACGGGTCGAAAAAATTGCGATACAGGCTGTATCGGGTCATTTCGTCGTCGAAACGCAAGGTGTTGTAACCCGCTCCGCAAGTGCCGGGAGCCGCCAGTTGCGCATGCACCCGGGTCATGAAATCGGCTTCACTCAGGCCTTGCCCGGCCAGTTGGCCTGGGGTAATGCCGGTGATCGCGCAGGCCGCCGGATGCGGCAGGATGTCGTCACTGGGTTGGCAATAGAGATTGACCGGCTCGTCTATTTCATTGAGATCGAGATCAGTACGCAGCCCTGCCATTTGCAATGGGCGATCGCAACGGGGGTTGATACCCGTGGTTTCATAGTCGTACCAGAAGATGGAGGTCACGGGCTATTCCTGAACTGAAGATCGGCAAAGTCTAGGCGTTCACATCCCGCCCCGGCCAGCAATCTTGTTATTCAGGCAGCGTTGCCTGGTTGGCGTGCGTTAGTTTCTGTCGCTCACGCCGAAGCCGGCAACGTCTGAAAACTGAAGTACTGCCTCAATGCCTCTACCAACTGCCCATACTCCGGCGGCGGCCGTTGCAGGCTGAACCCGGCGTCATAGTGCTGAGGGGTTGCGTCTTCGTGGCACCACAGGCAGCACGCCCGCAGGTCGATGACCTGTTGGCATCCGTCGATGGCGGGGATTTTCAGGCGCAAATCGAAATCCGCGCCGATCATCATGGGCAACTGGCTGATGAGCATCAGCCCGTCCTCGGACAAGTTACCCAGGAATCCGATGGGCTTGTCGGTGATGCTGTTGAACACTCTGAGAAAATACGGCAACTGATGCCGCTCGATCCGGCGGTCGGTGAACATGCTGAATTCACTACGCAAGGCCCTTAAGCAGGACCGCACTAATGCTTCGGAACGTGCTTGCCTGCTGCTGCACGGATGGGCACTGGCACGCTCTCCCCGATCCCGGTGCCGCAGTCCTCGAAAACCGCTGCCGCTTACTTCTGCCGATCACAGGTGTTACCTCGGTTTAGAGACAAGACTCTAAAACCGATCCATTCGACTATAGCTCACCGCCGCCGGACGGCCAGCCACCAGATGACCACTGACATCAGAACTGCGTCGGGCGTACCGTTGCGGCACTGCGAGTCGGGTAGTGGCCCAGGCTCTGCAAGGTTTCCAGACGTGCGCGGGCACGGTAGGCGTATTCGCTCTGCGGATACGAAGCGATGATGAACTGGTACGTCTGGGCTGCATCGATAAACATCATCTGCCGCTCCAGGCACTGCCCGCGCATCATCGAGACTTCCGGCCACACATAAGGGCGCGCGCGGCTGTCGCGCTCGACCTTGGACAACTCAAGCATCACCTGCTCGCAATTGCCCCGGTCATAGGCACTGTAGGCATTGTTCAAATGATGATTCATCGCCCAACGGGTGCAACCGGTGACGCTAAAAGCGCTGATGGCAAGGGCAGCAACGAGTACGAAACGCATGGGGAAATCTCCTGTCTTGAACGCTGTATCGACCCATGGTCGGAAATCTTCAGGCGGCCGGGATGCAAAGTTGTGGTGTTCAATAAAGAAAGCAATAAGTAGTGCATACGAACAATGACTACAACTTCGGACCATAGTAGCCTCACTCAGCGCTTGAACTCAGGAGTCTTTGCATGTCCGTCCGTCGTACCAAAATCGTTGCCACCCTTGGCCCGGCCAGTAACTCGCCGGAAGTTCTCGAACAGCTGATTCTGGCTGGCCTGGACGTCGCCCGCCTGAACTTCTCCCACGGCACCCCCGACGAGCACAAGGCTCGCGCGCAGCTGGTGCGTGACCTCGCTGCCAAGCACGGTCGCTTCGTCGCCCTGCTGGGTGACCTGCAAGGCCCGAAAATCCGTATTGCCAAATTCGCCAACAAACGTATCGAGCTGAAGATCGGTGATCAATTCACCTTCTCCACCAGCCATCCGCTGACCGAAGGCAACCAGCAAGTGGTCGGTATCGACTACCCGGATCTGGTCAAGGACTGCGGCGTGGGCGACGAGCTGCTGCTCGACGACGGCCGCGTGGTAATGCGTGTCGATACCGCCACCGCCACCGAACTGAACTGCACCGTGACCATCGGCGGCCCACTGTCGGATCACAAAGGCATCAACCGTCGCGGTGGTGGCCTGACCGCTCCGGCCCTGACCGAAAAAGACAAGGCAGACATCAAGCTCGCCGCCGAAATGCAGGTCGACTACCTCGCCGTGTCGTTCCCGCGTGACGCCGCCGACATGGAGTACGCCCGTCAACTGCGCGACGAAGCCGGCGGTACCGCCTGGCTGGTGGCGAAGATCGAACGTGCCGAAGCCGTGGCCGACGACGAAACCCTCGATGGCCTGATCAAGGCATCCGACGCCGTGATGGTGGCCCGTGGTGACCTGGGCGTGGAAATCGGCGACGCCGAGCTGGTGGGCATCCAGAAGAAAATCATTCTGCACGCACGCCGCCACAACAAGGCCGTGATCGTCGCGACCCAGATGATGGAGTCGATGATCCAGAACCCGATGCCGACCCGCGCCGAAGTGTCCGACGTAGCCAACGCCGTGCTCGACTACACCGACGCCGTGATGCTGTCCGCGGAAAGCGCCGCCGGTCTGTACCCGCTGGAAGCCGTGCAGGCCATGGCCCGCATCTGTGTCGGCGCCGAAAAGCACCCGACCAGCAAGACCTCCAGCCACCGCATCGGCAAGGAATTCACCCGCTGCGACGAGAGCATTGCCCTGGCGACCATGTACACCGCCAACCACTTCCCGGGCGTGAAAGCGATCATCGCCCTGACCGAAAGCGGTTACACCCCGCTGATCATGTCGCGCATCCGTTCCTCGGTGCCGATCTACGCGTTCACCCCACACCGCGAAGCCCAGGCCCGCGCGGCGCTGTTCCGTGGCGTGTACACCATTCCGTTCGACCCGGCTTCGCTGGCACCGAACGAAGTCAGCCAGAAGGCAATCGACGAGCTGGTCAAGCGCGGCGTCGTGGAGAAAGGCGACTGGGTAATCCTGACCAAGGGCGACAGCTACCACACCACCGGCGGCACCAACGGCATGAAAATCCTGCACGTTGGCGACCCGATGGTCTGAGTGACCGAACGCTGAAAAACAAAAGCCCCGCCATGTGAATGGCGGGGCTTTTTATTTTCTGATCCAGTAGATGCGTGGCTTGATCCGGCCTCATCGCGGGCAAGCCCGCTCCCACAGGTTTTGTGAACGCCACATACCACTGTGGGAGCGGGCTTGCCCGCGAAGGGGCCCGCCCAGACACCGAAAAATCAATGCCTGTTGATAAACCCCGCCAACGCCGCCAATGCCTCCGGCGAACGCAGCCGCTGGGTGAACAATACACCCTCTTCTTCTATGACCTTGCGCAACTGCTCCCGATCCGGCGCTCTCATCAATTGCTTGCTGGTGCGCACCGCTTCCGGCGGCAGCGACTCGAAGCGCAGCGCCATTTCCCGTGCTTTGGCCAAGGCCTCTTCGCCACTGCCCAAGGCTTCGGACGCAATGCCCCATGCGGCGGCTTGCTCACCATTGAATCCTTCACCCAGCAACAGCAACTCCGCCGCCCTGGCCTGCCCGAGCAAGCGCGGCAGGATCAGGCTGGAACCGAATTCCGGGCACAACCCGAGATTGACGAACGGCATGCGCAAGCGCGCGTCGCGGCTGACGTACACCAGATCACAATGCAGCAACATCGTCGTGCCAATGCCCACCGCCGCGCCCGCCACGGCAGCGATCACCGGTTTGCGGCATTCAAGCAGGTTGAGCATGAACTGGAACACCGGGCTGTCGAGGTTGCTCGGCGGTTGCTGGATGAAGTCGGCAATGTCGTTGCCAGCGGTGAAGCATTCACTGGAACCCGTGATCAGTACGGCATTGATTTCAGGATCGTTGTCGGCCAGTTTCAGCGCTTCGGCCAAATGGCTGTACATGGCACGAGTCAGGGCGTTTTTCTTGTCGGGGCGATTGAGCCGCAGGGTCAGCAGGCCGCGTTCGCGTTCAATCTGGATGGCATTGGTCATGGCAGGTCTCGCATCTGAAAGATCAGCGCTCAACCACGGGGCAGGAAGACGTCGGCCAGCAGTTGATTGCGCGGCAATCCCGCCAGGTACAGGCGCCGGGCAAAGGCGTCGACGCTGTCGGGAGCCCCGCAGAGTAAGGCGAGGGTTTGCCGGGAAACAAGCCGCAGTTGCGCCAAAGCCGCTGGCAACTCGGCCGCGGTCCATAGCTCGATATTCAGGTTCGGCCGGTTCGCCGCCAGGGCTTGCAGGGGTTTGGCCAGATAATGCTCGTTGGCATCATGGGCCAGGTGAATGACACGTATCGCACCCTGGTGATCCTGGCGCAACGCTTCACGCAACACCCCGAACAAAGGTCCCAACCCGGTGCCGGAAGCCATTAGCCACAGGGGCCGCTCATGCCAGTCCGGGTCGTAATGCAAGGCCCCGCCACGCAACTCACCAAGACGGATCCCATCGCCGATCTTCAGTTGACGCGCCGCATCGCTGAATTGCCCCGGCTGTCGACAATCGAGGTGAAACTCCAGAAAACGATCATCCTGCGGCAGGCTGGCGAGGGAGTAAGGCCGCGCCACATTGCCCGCCCACAACACCAGATGCTGGCCGGCGCTGTAGCGCAATGGCCGCTGGGGGGTCAGGCGCAAGCGCAGCACGCTGGCACTCAGCCAATCGACGGCGGCGACCTCGGCCGGCTGGCCATCCCGCTGCGGGTCGAAGGTGTGCACCTGCAGGTCCTCGACCACCTGGCACTGACACGCCAGACGCCAGCCTTGCTGACGCTGCTCCGCGCTCAAGGCATCGGGCCGGCTGTCGCTCGGCAGGCCTTGTACACACTGGACCAGGCAGGCATGGCAGCTGCCGGCACGACAGCTGTAGGGCACCGACACGCCGTTCTGATTCAGGGCATCCAGCAGATTACTGCCCGCCGCCACCGACCATTGACGGTCGCCAACACGTAACTCAGGCATCGACGTTTTCCCAGGCCGCCGCACAACGGTTGCGGCCGTCACGCTTGGCGCGATAAAGCGCCTGGTCGGCGCGCTGCAAGGCATCGTCGAGATCATCGCCGAGTTCCAGCAGGGTCATGCCGGCAGACAAGCTGAGGTTGCGCACATTCAACCCAATCAATTCGACATCCGTGAACGCGATGCGCAGCCGTTCGCAGCACGAGGTCAAGCGCTCGGCATTGCAATCGGGCAGCAGCACCACAAACTCCTCGCCGCCGTAGCGGGCCAGCACGTCACCGTCGCGAAGACAGGCCGAGGCCACGCCGGCAAAGGCTTGCAACACCTGGTCGCCTGCGGCATGGCCGTGCAGATCGTTGATACGTTTGAAATGGTCGAGGTCGATCAACGCCAGGCCATGCACGACACCCACCTCCATGGCGTTCAGCTCGCGGGACGCCAGGCGCAGGAAATGCCGGCGATTGAACAACCCGGTCAACTCATCGGTGGCCACCAGATCCTCGAGCTGGCGCATCATCCCGCGCAACGTGTCCTGGTGCGCCTGCAAGGCAAATCGCCGCTGACGCATGCGGTGTCGCGAGGCCTGCACATAACCGGCATAGAGCACCAGCCACACCAGCACAATCAACAGCACGCACACCTGCAACGCCGCCAATGCCGGGTCAGGCAACTGGAAGTGGTAACCCTCCCACAGCGTGATCGCGCTGAAACTGAGAAAAACCAGCACGGCACAACGCACAAATGAGCGACGGGACAGATGGAACAGCCCAAACAGCAGAATCAGTACATAAAAGACCAGAAACGCCCCACGGGCATCCCCCAGATGCGCGATCAGCCAGGTCTGCCACCCCAGCCCCAGCAACACTTGGGCTTCGGTCAGGCTGGGGTCGGCAAAACGCAGGTTCAAGCCCGAATAGAACAGCGCAAACAGCGTCGCCTGGCTGATGACCACCAGTGCGCTGCCAATGGCGACGTCCGACAACGACTCCTCGTAATGCCCGGTGAAAAACGCCAGCCACAGCAATACCAATGCCAGGCCATAGGTGCCGGCCGCAAGGGCGAAACGTTTGAGCAACAGTCGCTGGATGGCGTTATGGGTCAATCGTTGACTCACCGAATGAAAGGAGACTGACAGAGCGTCCTACTCTACAGACCGTATGTCACTTTAGTGGCATGGCCGATAAATGACCATTCAATTTTCAGGGACGAATAACCGATTCAACCTTATCGGCATCTGCTGTGCAGGAACTGACTTGCCAGCGAAGGCGTTCTCGCAGGCTACACCGTTGTTGCCAGACCTGCCGCTTTCGCTGGCAAGTCAGTTCCTGCAGGGATTATGCGTACTTATGCGACCAACGATTGATTGCCGGCGGGTGTTTACAGAACCGAGGCGCGTTATACTGCCGCGCCTTTTTAGCGTCGCGCCAGCATGCCCGGCGTGCCTTGAAAGGTGCTTGCAACCGACCGATGCACCCAAGCTGCAAGCACCTTATTGAATGTTCCCGTCTTTTAGAGGAGCGCGACTCATGACCGTGATCAAGCAAGACGACCTGATTCAGAGCGTTGCCGACGCCCTGCAGTTCATTTCCTACTACCACCCCGTGGATTTCATCCAGGCGATGCACGAGGCCTACCTGCGTGAAGAATCGCCGGCCGCCCGTGACTCCATCGCTCAAATCCTGATCAACTCGCGCATGTGCGCCACCGGCCACCGTCCGATCTGCCAGGACACCGGCATCGTGACCGTGTTTGTCCGTGTGGGCATGGACGTACGTTGGGATGGCGCCACCATGGGCCTGGACGACATGATCAACGAAGGCGTTCGTCGCGCCTACAACCTGCCGGAAAACGTCCTGCGTGCCTCGATCCTTGCCGACCCGGCAGGCGCTCGCAAGAACACCAAGGACAACACCCCGGCCGTTATCCACTACTCCATCGTTCCGGGTAACACCGTGGAAGTGGACGTGGCGGCCAAGGGCGGCGGTTCCGAGAACAAATCGAAAATGGCCATGCTCAACCCGTCCGACTCGATCGTCGACTGGGTGCTGAAGACCGTTCCGACCATGGGCGCCGGCTGGTGCCCACCGGGCATGCTCGGCATCGGCATCGGCGGCACCGCCGAGAAAGCCGCGGTGATGGCCAAGGAAGTGTTGATGGAATCCATCGACATCCACGAACTGAAGGCCCGCGGCCCACAGAACCGCATCGAAGAAATGCGTCTGGAGCTGTTCGAGAAGGTCAACCAGTTGGGTATCGGCGCACAAGGCCTGGGCGGCCTGACCACCGTGCTCGACGTGAAGATCATGGATTACCCGACTCACGCCGCTTCGTTGCCGGTGTGCATGATCCCGAACTGCGCCGCCACCCGCCACGCACACTTCGTGCTCGACGGTTCCGGCCCGGCATCCCTGGAAGCGCCACCGCTGGACGCCTACCCGGAAATCGTCTGGGAAGCGGGTCCGTCGGCTCGTCGCGTCAACCTCGACACCCTGACCCCGGAAGAAGTGCAGAGCTGGAAGCCGGGCGAAACCATCCTGCTCAACGGCAAGATGCTCACCGGTCGCGACGCCGCGCACAAGCGCATGGTCGAGATGCTGAACAAGGGTGAAACCCTGCCGGTAGACCTCAAGGGCCGCTTCATCTATTACGTCGGCCCGGTCGATCCGGTCCGCGAAGAAGTGGTTGGCCCGGCTGGCCCGACCACCGCCACGCGGATGGACAAGTTCACCCGTCAGATCCTCGAGCAAACCGGCCTGCTGGGCATGATCGGTAAATCCGAGCGTGGCCCGACCGCCATCGACGCGATCAAGGACCACAAGGCCGTCTACTTGATGGCTGTCGGTGGCGCGGCTTACCTGGTGGCGCAAGCCATCAAGAAATCCCGCGTGGTGGCTTTCGCCGAACTGGGCATGGAAGCAATCTACGAGTTCGACGTGAAAGACATGCCGGTCACTGTTGCAGTCGACAGCAACGGCGAGTCGGTACACATCACCGGTCCTGCCATCTGGCAGAAAAAGATCAGTGACAGCCTGGCGGTGGAAGTGCAGTAAGCCTTTCGACTGACCACCGAAAAGGCGACAGGGCTAGCCCTGTCGCCTTTTTTATTGCCAGACGCGTGCCCCTGTAGGAGCGAGCCTGCTCGCGATGGACCCATGGACGGCACGGTCTGTCGGGTGCCCCGCGTTATCGTTGACGTCCATCGCGAGCAGGCTCGCTCCTACAAGGGTCAAGCGGCTCATGTTATGGTGCGCCCCCTCTGTACCTGTGTGTAATACCCAGCATGCTCGAGTTATCCCGCCCCTTGCGTCTGACGATCTACACCTTGGTGATCATCGCCGGTGCGGTCATCGCCGCCACCCTGGCCACGCGTCACACCCTGCGCCAGTCCATGGTCGAAGACGCCGCCCGGGCCAATCAACAATTGGCGCTGTACGCTACGTCACTGCATACCCTGATCGAACGTTACCGTGCCCTGCCCTCGGTGCTGGCGCTGGACCCGCAATTACGCGAAGCACTCAATGGCCCGGTAAGCCCCGAGCAACAGGACATGCTGAACCGCAAGCTGGAAAAAATCAACGGCGCCGCCGAGTCCTCGACCCTGGAACTGCTCGATCGCAACGGCCTGGCCGTGGCGGCGAGTAACTGGCGCCTGCCCAGCAGCTACGTCGGGCACAACTACGGCTTCCGCCCTTACTTCAGTCAGACCCGCACCCAGGGCACCGGGCGTTTTTACGCCGTGGGCGTGACCAGTGGTATACCGGGTTACTTCCTGTCCAGCGCCGTCACCGATGACGACGGGCAGTTTTTCGGGGCCATGGTGGTCAAACTGGAGTTTCCCGAGCTGGAACGGGAGTGGCGTCAGGGCAGCGACACGCTATTGGTCAGCGATGCGCGCGGGATCATTTTTATCGCCAACCAGCCGGGCTGGCGTTATCGCCAATTGAAGCCGCTGAACGACAGCGATCACGCCGAACTCAAGGCCACCCGCCAATACGACAAGCAGCCACTGACACCGCTTGATTATCAATCGCTGCGCCGCTTCGACGAAAACAGCGAGCTGGCGCGGGTCGATGGCCCGGACGGCAAGGCAGATTACCTATGGGAGTCCCTGCCGCTGACTGCCGAAGGCTGGACCCTGCACCTGCTGCGTCGCCCGCAGGTGGCGTTCGAAGACAGTCGCAACGCCGCCCTCGCCGCTGCCGGCCTGTGGCTGACCCTGGTATTTCTGCTGCTGTTCCTCAATCAGCGCTGGCGGCTGGCGAAAATGCGTCAGCGCAGCCGCGAAGAGCTTGAACAGCTGGTAGAAGAACGTACCCGCGACCTGCGCACCGCCCAGGAAGGCCTGGTGCAATCGGCCAAACTCGCCGCCCTCGGGCAGATGTCCGCCGCCCTTGCCCATGAGATCAACCAGCCTTTGACTGCTCAGCGCATGCAGCTTGCCACGCTGAGGTTGCTGCTCGACCACGGCCGCGTGGACGACGCCTACAAGGCACTCAAACCCGTGGACGAGATGCTGACCCGCATGGCCGCCCTCACCGGCCACCTGAAAACTTTCGCCCGCAAAAGCCCCAGCGGCTTGCGCGAACGCCTCGATCTGGCGGCGGTGGTGGATCAGTCCCTGGAGCTGCTCGATACCCGATTGCGCGATGAACAGGTCAGCACCGTGCTGCACCTGACCCGCCCGGCCTGGGTACGGGGTGATGCGATTCGCCTGGAACAGGTGCTGATCAACCTGCTGCGCAACGCGCTGGACGCGATGCAGGATAAACCCTGCAAGCGCCTGGAAATCCGTCTCGAGGCCGATGAACAATTGTGGCGCCTGAGCGTCATCGACAACGGTGGCGGCATCGCCGAAGAGAACCTGGCCAAAGTGTTCGACCCGTTCTTCACCACCAAACCGGTCGGCGACGGACTGGGCATCGGGTTGGCAGTATCCTTTGCAATCGTTCACGAATCGGGCGGGCGCCTGACTGCCGGTAATCGCGACAAAGGCGCGGTGTTCTCCCTGACCCTGCCCATCGACCTGGAGGCCCATGGCTCATGCTGAATTCCGTGATGGTGGTCGACGACGAAAGCAGCATTCGCAGCGCCGTCGAACAATGGCTGAGCCTGTCGGGTTTCGACGTGCAGTTGTTCAGCCGGGCTGACGAGTGCCTGGCGAAGTTACCGAAACATTTTGCCGGGGTGATTCTCAGCGATGTACGCATGCCCGGCATGAGCGGCCTGGACCTGTTGGCCGAAGTGCAGCAGCGCGATGCCGAGCTGCCGGTGATCCTCCTGACCGGCCATGGCGACGTGCCCATGGCCGTCGATGCGATGCGCGACGGCGCCTACGACTTTCTGGAAAAACCCTTCAGCCCCGAAGCCCTGCTTGGCAGTTTGCGCCGGGCACTGGACAAGCGCCGGCTGGTCCTGGAAAACCGCGCCCTGCACGAACAGGCGGACAACCGCGCCAAACTTGATGCCACGCTGTTGGGCGTGTCCCGTGGCTTGCAAACCTTGCGCCGGCAGGTACTGGAACTGGCGTCACTGCCAGTCAACGTACTGATCCGCGGCGAAACCGGCAGCGGCAAGGAGCTGGTCGCCCGTTGCCTGCACGATTTCGGCCCGCGTGCGGACAAACCTTTTGTGGCATTGAATTGCGCGGCCATCCCCGAGCAGCTGTTTGAAGCCGAACTGTTCGGCCACGAAAGCGGTGCGTTTACCGGCGCCCAGGGCAAACGCATCGGCAAACTCGAATACGCCGATGGCGGCACGCTGTTTCTCGATGAGATCGAAAGCATGCCCCTGGCACAGCAGGTAAAGCTGCTGCGGGTGTTGCAGGAGCAGAAACTGGAACGCCTGGGCTCGAATCAGAGTATCCGCGTGGACTTGCGGATCATTGCCGCGACCAAGCCGGACCTGCTCGACGAAGCACGGGCCGGACGTTTCCGTGAGGATCTGGCTTATCGCCTGAACGTCGCCGAACTGCGCCTGCCACCGCTGCGCGACCGCCGCGAAGACATTCCGTTGTTGTACGAATCGTTCGCCCGCCATGCCGCCGAGCGCCTGGGACGTACCCTGCCGCCGCTGAGCGGGCCGCAGTTGAGCCACCTGTTGAGCCACGACTGGCCGGGCAATGTGCGCGAACTGGCGAATGTCGCCGAGCGTCAGGTACTGGGACTTGGCGAGCCTGTTCCGGCAGGCATCGACCCCGGGCAGTCACTGGCGGCGCAGCAGGAAGCCTTTGAGGCCCAGTGCCTGCGCGCAGCGCTGACGCGACACAAGGGTGACGTCAAGGCCGTGCTTGAAGAGCTGCAACTGCCACGCCGCACGTTCAACGAAAAGATGCAGCGCCATGGCTTGAGCCGAGAGATGTTCCTGCAAGAAAACTGAATGCTCCAGCGCCTTTGATGGCCCCATGAGCAATTTTTCGCTCACGCACAATTTTTCATGAGCGGATTTCCGCTCATCAGATTGCTCCAACCCTTCTAAACCGGCCCTCTTCCCCTTGGCACACCTCCTGCTATAGCCCCCGCAGGCTGCGTTAACGCGCGCTCCACAAAAAATAATTAGACGAAGGATCCTTCAATGGATAACTCCAATACCCTGCCCCGTGGGTCGGCCGCCGCGCCGACAAGAGAACGCACCACCTCCAGCCGCATCAAATCGATCTTCAGCGGTTCCGTCGGCAATATGGTCGAGTGGTATGACTGGTACGTCTACGCCGCTTTCTCGTTGTACTTTGCCAAGACCTTTTTCCCGAAAGGCGACACCACTGCACAACTGCTGAACACCGCCGCAATCTTTGCCGTGGGCTTCCTGATGCGCCCGATCGGTGGCTGGCTGATGGGCCTGTATGCCGACAAGGTCGGGCGCAAAAAGGCCCTGATGGCCTCGGTGTACCTGATGTGTTTTGGCTCGCTGCTGATCGCCCTGAGCCCAGGCTATGAAATCATCGGTATCGGCGCGCCGATCCTGCTGGTGTTCGCCCGCTTGCTGCAGGGCCTGTCGGTCGGTGGCGAATACGGTACCTCCGCCACTTACCTCAGCGAAATGGCAACCAAGGAACGTCGTGGCTTCTACTCCAGCTTCCAGTACGTGACCCTGATTTCCGGCCAGCTCATCGCCCTGGCCGTATTGATCGTATTGCAACAACTGCTGACCACCGAGGAGCTTTATGCCTGGGGCTGGCGCATTCCGTTCGCCATCGGCGCACTGTGTGCCGTCGTCGCGCTGTACCTGCGTCGCGGCATGGAAGAAACCGAATCGTTCACCAAGAAGGAAAAAGCCAAGGAAAGCGCGATGCGCACCTTGCTGCGTCATCCGAAGGAACTGATGACCGTGGTCGGCCTGACCATGGGCGGCACCCTGGCGTTCTACACCTACACCACGTACATGCAGAAATATCTGGTGAATACCGTCGGCATGAGCATTTCCGACTCCACCACCATTTCCGCCGCCACACTGTTCCTGTTCATGTGCCTGCAACCGGTCATCGGTGGCCTGTCGGATAAAATCGGTCGTCGGCCGATCCTGATTGCCTTCGGCATCCTGGGCACGCTGTTCACCGTACCGATCCTCACCACCTTGCACACCATCACCACGTGGTGGGGCGCGTTCTTCCTGATCATGGCGGCGCTGATCATTGTCAGCGGCTACACCTCGATCAATGCGGTGGTCAAAGCCGAACTGTTCCCGACCGAAATCCGCGCACTGGGTGTTGGTCTGCCCTACGCACTGACCGTGTCGATCTTCGGCGGCACCGCTGAATACATCGCGTTGTGGTTCAAGAGCATCGGCATGGAAACCGGTTACTACTGGTACGTCACCGCCTGCATCGCCGTGTCGCTGCTGGTGTACATCACCATGAAAGACACCCGCAAGCATTCGCGGATCGTCACGGACTAAGTCCAGCCACATCACAATCAAAAGGGGCAGACCGTCGGGGGTCTGCCCCTTTTTTGTTGGGCATTGCGTGAAAAACCAAAGCGATTAAGAGCCAAATTCCATGCTTGGGTGTTCCCCCCAAACATAGAATCTCCCACAGGGCCCTAGACCCCATCTCTCGCGATTGACTGGAAATTAGCAATCGTCGCCAGCAATATGACCCTCTCTCGAAAAACCCAGGTCTGCCCCATGCCCGACGACATCCACTTTTACGAACCCGCCAACGGCCACGGCCTGCCCCACGATCCGTTCAACGCCATCGTCGGCCCGCGCCCTATCGGCTGGATCTCTTCACAGGATGCCGAGGGCCGTTTGAACCTGGCGCCCTACAGCTTCTTCAATGCCTTCAACTACATTCCGCCGATCATTGGTTTTTCCAGCATCGGACGCAAAGACAGCCTGAACAACATCGAGCAGACCGGCGAATTCGCCTGGAACCTGGCCACCCGGCCATTGGCCGAACAGATGAACCAAAGCTGCGCCATGGTCGGGCCAGAGGTCGACGAGTTCGAACTGTCGGGGCTGACGCCCGTCGCGTCGAAAGTCATTCAGGTGCCGCGAGTCGCCGAAAGCCCGGTGTCCTTCGAGTGCAAGGTCACGCAGATCATTCAGCTGCAGCGAGCGGATGGGAATGTCGTGCCGAGCTGGCTGATTCTGGGCGAAGTGGTCGCCGTGCATATCGCCAAATGGCTGTTGAAGGACGGGGTCTACGACACCGCCGCGGCAGAACCGATTCTGCGCGGCGGCGGGCCGGCGGATTATTTCCAGCTGGGGCCTGAGGCGCTGTTCAAGATGTACCGCCCAGGGACAGTGAAGTGATCACCAGAGCAGGTCGGTGTTTTCCTTGACGTCCTTGAGGCGAGTCAGCTCCCTGGCGGCCGCTTCGTCGGCCTCATGGGCGGTCTTGAAGGTCTGGCCTTCGAGCACCTTGTGAAAACGCGGGGCGCCGGCCCCTCCCAGCGCTTTGACGGCGATTGCGGCGTGGTAGCCGCCCTCACCCGGTACTACAGCGGAAACAGCTTCGAAGTGTTCAAAGGCTTTTCTTGCCATGTCACGAATCCTGGCGGGTTGAGAATGTCGTCATTAAACCCTCAACCGGCCAGTTTGTGTACTGCTGCGCCGGACTGACCGAGGGCCTGTTCCGCCGACACATCCTTGAAGGTATGGAAATCCAGGCTGTCGACCACCAGTTCCTGCACCAGCTCCGCAAAAATCTCCATCGCCGGCGTGTTGAAGTACGCGGTCATGGCCTGTTGATTGCTCCAGAAACCGGACACCAGCCACAGCTGCGGATCGCATTGCGAATGCTGCAAGGCAAAGTTCAGGCAGCCTGGCGCGGCGCGAGACGGCTCGATCAATGCGCTCAGGCGCACACCCAGCTCCTGCGAACGCCCGGCGCGCGCTCGAACGAAGGCCATATGACTGACGGGGATCTGCTTTGACATGTTCAACCCTCCCGGGGAGTCGCGTGGCAGCCAGGGGACGGGCTGCGACAGGATCAAAGGTTAAGGGTTGGGGCGCGTGGCTCGTTAGTCGATTTCTGCCGGGGCGTTGCACAATCCTGCGAGCGTGCAGGGATTCTCTGTAACAATCGGCAAAACCCTGTCACGGTTCTGCCCCACGAGTTTCAAGCAAGTTTCCCCGCGCCTGTCAGGTCTTGTCGGGGCAGTAAGCAACACCCATGCAGAATCAGGCAAGCATCAGGCAGGATGTGTCTACCGCTGTCGCTTGCACAAACTTATGCTCTGCCCGTCAAACCCAACCTTGCCGAGGATGCCTCGCATGTCGTCGCTCGATCACTTTCAAGCCCCGCTGGACGCCGACATGGAGAAACAGCGCGCGGAACTGGCGGCGATCATTCGTCGCAACACCGCCGAAGATGGCAGTTATGCCACCGCTGTCGATTCGCTGTTCATGTCGCGTCATAGTCAAAACCACGACTTCGCCCCGGTGCTGGCGCAACCGGCGCTGTGCATCATGGCTCAGGGGCGCAAGGAAGTTCGGCTGGCCGACGAGTACTTCAATTACGATCCGCTCAACTACCTGGTGGTCTCTGTCTCGATGCCTCTGAGTGGCCGGGTGGTGAACGTCTCGGCCGAAGAACCGATACTGGCCGTGCGGCTGGACATCGACCCGACGGAAATCACCGCGTTGATCGCCGACGCAGGTCCGCTTGGCGTGCCCACACGACCGACCGGGCGCGGCCTGTATGTCGAACGGCTCGACAGCGCGATGCTCGATGCGGTGCTGCGCCTGGCGCGGTTGCTCGACACACCGAAAGACATCGCCATGCTCGCGCCACTGATTCGCCGGGAAATTCTCTATCGGTTGCTGCGCAGCAAACAGGGCCACCGGCTATACGAAATTGCCATCGCCAACAGTCAGAGCCACCGCATCAGCCAGGCGATCAAATGGCTCAACAGCAATTATGAACAGCCGCTGCGCATCGATGATCTGGCGAAGGAAGTGAATCTGAGCGTTTCGACGCTGCATCATCGTTTCAAGGCGATGACGGCGATGAGCCCGTTGCAGTATCAGAAGCAACTGCGATTGCAGGAAGCGCGACGCTTGATGCTGGCCGAAGGGCTGGAAGCTTCGGCCGCAGGTTACCGCGTCGGGTATGAAAGCCCTTCGCAGTTCAGTCGCGAGTACAGCCGTTTGTTCGGCGCGCCGCCGTTACGGGATCTGGCGCGGTTGCGGTTGAGCGTTTAGTCAGGATTTGTGCCGTCAGTACCGGCCCCATCGCGAGCAGGCTCGCGAAGAGGCCAGACAGGCCAACATCCAATCCGGATCAGGCGCCCAACACCCTGCACGCCTCGGCCGGCAAGGTCACCGACACCGGATGCCCAACGCTCAAGCCAAAGCCCTGACACGGTGTGCTCAGCGCCGTAAACGTCACCCCGGAACACTCGACCGTGGTTTCGATGGTCGCGCCGATATCCCGCACGAAGGTCACCTTGCCCAACAACCGATTGCCCGCCGTCGCCTGCGGCTCCGACAGTTGCAGGTCTTCCGGGCGAATCAGCATCTTCACTTTCTCACCGACCACAATGCTGCTGCAGATCGGCACTTGCAGCGCATCGCCGCCTGGCAGGCTGACCTTCCCATCACCCAGCGCCGTGGCCGGGAAGATGTTGCCCGAGCCGATGAAATCCGCGACGAATTCGTTGGCCGGGTGCCGGTAGATTTCGATCGGCGTGCCGACCTGCTGCACCCGATGCTCACCCAGGACCACCACGATATCCGCCATGGTCATGGCTTCGCGCTGGTCGTGAGTCACCATGATGGTGGTGATGTTCAGGCGTTGTTGCAGTTGACGGATTTCCACCTGCATCGACTCGCGCAGCTTGGCATCCAGCGCCGACAGCGGTTCGTCGAGCAACAGGATTTTCGGGTGATTGGCAATCGCCCGGGCAATCGCCACGCGCTGGCGCTGCCCGCCGGACAGTTTCGCCACCGGACGATCAATCATCTGCTGCAACTGGATCAACTCCAGCAACTCCACCACTCGCGCCTGCTGATCAGCCTTGCTGACCCCGCGCAGTTTCAGTGGATAAGCGATGTTCTCCCCGACCGTCATGTGCGGGAACAGTGCCAGGGACTGGAACACCATGCCGAAATTGCGCAAGTGCGCCGGGGTTTGGCCGATGTCTTCACCGTCCAGACGAATCTCACCGCCGGACAGGGTTTCCAGGCCGGCGATCATCCGCAGCAACGTGGTTTTGCCGCAACCCGAAGGGCCCAGGAAACACACCAGCTTGCCCTCGGGCAAATGCAGGTTTACATCTTTTACCGCGCAGGCCGAGCCGTAGCGTTTCTCGACGTTTTCCAGAATCAAGCCAGACATAAATCACCTCAAGAAATCAGAACGAAACGCCACCTTCACCAACCAGCTTCTCCAGCGCCCAGATCAGGACGAAGTCGATCAGCACGATCAGCACGGCAAACGAAAATACGGTTGGGTCGAGCGAGGACACGGTGCGGCTGTACATCCAGATCGGCACGGTCATGACGTCGATGGTGTAGAGGAAGTAGGTCACGGTGAATTCGTTGAACGAAACGATGAACGCCAGCAGCATGCCCGCCAGAATCCCCGATTTCATCAACGGCACCACCACATCGACGATCGCCCGCAGCGGTGAAGCGCCGAGCATTTGCGCCGCCTCCTCGACTTCGCTGCCGATGGACAGCATGGCGGCCGTGCAGTTCTTCACCACGAACGGCAACGCCAGGATCACGTGGGCAATCACCAGGCGCGAGATGGTCATCTGGAACGGCAGGCTGTCGAACACCAGCAGCAACGCCAGGCCCAACACCACCATCGGGAAGACCAGCGGCAGCGACATCAACTGCATCGCCACGGCTTTGCCGCGGAACTCGCAACGGGTCAGCGCGTACGCCGCCGGCACTGCGATCAGCGTCGCGAAGACCATGGTCAGGCACGACACCATCAGGCTGGTGGTCATGGCTTTGCCCAGGCTCAGCACGTCGCTGGCGTCCGGCGAAACGAAGGTGTGCCAGGCGGCCTTGTACCATTGCAGGCTGTAGCTGCTCGGCGGGAAGTCGAGGTTCGACGAGCCACTGAAGGACATGACGATCATGGTCAGGATCGGCAACACCGCCAGCAACAGGATGAAGCCGGACAGTATGCCTGCGAACTTGCCGGTCTCTCCCGGCAACAGCGACTGGCGCTTTTTGATCAGGGTACTCATTGCGAAGCCTCCAGCATGCGCCGACGACGGCCAGTGATGTATTCGGACAACGTCATGATCGCCAGCGTGGTAACGATCAGCACCACACCGGCAGCGGACGCGGCGGGCCAGTTCATCAGCGGCGCGATCTGGTCATGCACCATCACCGCCAGCATCGGCACGCGGCGGCCACCGAGCAGCAGCGGCACCACGAAGCTGCTGGCGTTGTAAGCGAATACCAGGGTCGCACCGGTGATGATCCCCGGCAGGCTCATCGGCAACACCACCTGACGGAACACTTGAAAACGACTGGCGCCCAGGGTAGCGGCGGCCTCTTCGTAACTGCGGGCAACGCCGCGCATGGCGCTGGCGATCGGCAGCACGGCCAGCGGGAAGGCGGTTTGCACCAGGCCCATCAACACGCCGTTCTGGTTGTACAGCAGCATGATCGGACGCTTGATCAGGCCCAGGCCCATCAGCGTCTGGTTGAGCATCCCGCCCGGGCCGAGAATCACCAGCCAGCCATAGCTTTGCAGCAGCAGGTTGACCAGCAATGGCAGCAGCACCGCCGCGAGGAAAATCCGGCGCACGAACGGCGAGGTCAGGCGCGACATGGTGTAGGCCACAGGGATCGCCAGCACGACCGCGATCACCGCGCTGATCAGCGCCAGGCGCAAGGTCAGGACCAGGGATTTGAGGTAGTAGGGTTCCAGCAATTGTGCGTAGCTGGCCAGGCTGAACCCGGTCCATTCCGCGCCCTTGGTGCCCACGCTCATGCGCAGGACCAGCAGGCTGGCGGCAATCAGCACGCCCATGAACAGCATCGACGGCGAAAGAAAAAGCCAGGCGCGCGTCGTCGGCGAAACACCCCGATCGGCGCGCACGGGGGCGGCACTCACCGGATGGGTCAGAGGTTGGTGTTCCATAGCAAAGGGTCTCGTCAATGGAAAGCAGCAAGACTGAGATTGGGTAAAAAACCTGTGGCGAGGGAGCTTGCTCCCGCTGGGTCGCGAAGCGGCCCCAATCAATCACCGTGCTGATCCGGATAGATCGCGGTGCCTGGTATTGCGGCTGCTGCGCAGCCGAGCGGGAGCAAGCTCCCTCGCCACAAAAGCTCTTTGAACCTCAGAAATCAGGAAGAAAAGATTTCCGTGTAACGACGAATCCATTGGTCATGCACGGTGGCCAGGAAGGCGTTGTCGTGCATGATCGCCTTCTCGGCAATCTGCTCTGGCGTGAGGATGTACGGGCTCTTGCGCGCTTCGGCGGAGATGATCGCCTTGGCGTTGACCGGGCCGTTGTAGATGTCTTCGGCCATCTTGCCCTGTACCAGCGGGTCCAGAGAGTGGTTGATGAAGGCGTAGGCCAGGTCGGTGTCGCCCGGACGGTTTTTCGGCATCACCGATTGCATCAGGTCGGTGTAGAAACCTTCTTTCATGCCGAAGGTTGCACTCAGGCCGTAGTTCGGATCGCGGATCTGTTTCGGGAAAAATGCCGGCGCGTACAGCCCCCCCATGTCCAGCGAACCGGTGCGGAACAGTTCGGCGATCTGGTTCGGGTTTTCACCCAGGGTCACCACGCGTTCCTTGAGCTCGGCGAGTTTCTTGAAGCCAGGCTCGATGTTGTGTTCGTCACCACCGGCCAGTTTGGCGGCGATGATGATCAGGTCCATGGCCTCGGTCCAGTTCGGCGGCGGCAGGAAGATGTTCGGTGCCAGCTCGGCATCCCACAGGGCGGCGTAGCTGTCCGGAGCTTCCTTCTGCGTGCGAGTGCTGTAGACCAGGCTGTTGCACCAGAGCAGGTAACCGATACCGTGGCCATTGGCGCCGGTGCGGTATTTTTCCGGTACGTCGACGATATTCGGAATGCGGTTGAGGTCAGGTTTTTCCAGCAGGTTGGCGGCGGCCAGACCTTCGGCGCCAACGCCTGCCAGGGTGATGATGTCGTACTGCGGACGATCACCGCCGGCCTTGAGTTTGGCAACCATCTCCGAAGTACTGCCGGTGCGGTCGGCGATGACCTTGACACCGTACTTGTCTTCGAAAGTCGCGGCGATGTTGCGCAGTGCGGCGAGACCGGTGTCATCGGACCAGGTCAGCAGACGCAGGGTCTTGCCCTGAAAGCGCGTGTCACTGGCATTGGCCCTGACGAACGGCAGGCTCATGGCTGCCGCTGCAACCGAGGCTACGCCCACGGTCTTGATGAATTGACGTCTGTTCAGATCGTGCTTGCCCATTACGGACTCCCTTTGTTTTTTTAAGTATTAGGTTGGTCGCAACCGTTGCATCCGCGCGGCCAGACCAGCTTCAACCCCCCTTGTTTACGGGGCTTGAGCTGAGCCGACGGGTTCATCCTGAGGTCGTGTAAAACACCTGACTATCGATAAAAACTCATCGAAGCCATGACGCCAGTGCATGCCTCGTTTGGAGGCATGCACTCACCTTTTTCGTGCCTTCAGACGGCCCGAATCACGTGCTTGATTTCCTGGAAAGCCTGCAAGCCCCACGGGCCCAATTCGCGGCCGATGCTGCTCTGTTTGTAACCACCCCAGGCGGTCTGCGGGAAGATCACCTGCGGTGCGTTAATCCACACAAGCCCCGCCTGCAAGGCGTTGGCGACACGATCCGCTGCCTGTGCATCACGCGTGACCACGCTGGCGACCAGACCGAACTGGCTGTCGTTGGCCAGGGCAATCGCTTCGGCTTCGCTGGCAAAGCTGCGCACACAGATCACCGGGCCGAAAATCTCTTCACACCACAACGCACTGTCGAGGGGCACTTCAGTGAAGATTGTCGGCTGCAAAAAATATCCGCGCGGCAGATCCGCCGGACGATTTCCGCCGCAAATCAGCTTGGCACCGGCACTCAGACCGCGGTCGATGTGGCCGAGCACGCGCTGGTATTGCGCCTGGTTGACCAACGCGCCCATCTCCACGTTAGGGTCGAACGGGTCTGCCACGCGAATCGCTTCGGCGCGGGCCTTCAGACGAATCAGGAATTCATCGGCCAGTTCATCGGCGACCAGCACGCGGCTGGTGGCCGAGCACATTTGCCCGGCGTTGAAGAATCCGCCGCCACAGGCGACTTCCACCGCCAAATCGATATCGGCATCGGCCAGCACCAGCAACGAGGATTTGCCCCCCAGTTCCAGGCTCACGCCCTTGACGGTTTCCGCCGCGCGCTGCATGACTTGCACGCCTACCGCGTTACTGCCGGTGAACGACACCTTGGCAATGCGCGGGTCCGCCGACAACGGTGCGCCGACCGCCAGACCCGTGCCGCATACCAGGTTGAACACGCCATCGGGCAAACCGGCCTGGGCAATGATGCGGGCCAGTTCCAGCTCCGGCAGCGGCGTCACTTCCGACGGTTTGAGCACCACGCAGCAACCGGCAGCCAGGGCCGGGGCGAGTTTCCAGGCCGTGGTGACCATCGGGAAGTTCCACGGCACGATCAGGCCGACCACACCGCAGGGTTCGCGGCGCAGACGAGCGCTGAAATCTTCGCTCGGCAATTCGACGGCGCTGTCCTGTTTCGCGTCGAGGCCTTCGGCCAGACCGGCGTAGTACTCGAACGTGGCGATCACGTCGTCGACATCGATGGCCGCTTCGAACTGTGGCTTGCCGTTGTTGGTCGACTGTAAATGCATCAGGCGGTCACGACCGGCCTGCACGCCAGCGGCGATTTTGCGCAGAATCGCACCACGCTCGGCACCGGTGGTTTTCGACCAGTCGGCGAACGCTTTGGTCGCCGCGCCGACCGCTTGCTCGACAGCCCGTTCGTCACCGCCATTGACCGTGGTCAACAAGGCTTCGGTCGACGGGTTGATCACACGCAGGTGTTCGTTGCCGGCCGACCATTGGCCGTCAATGAACAGGCCGTCCAGAGTGGTTGGTAAGGTCAAGGCAACGCTCATTTCGACACCGCCTTGGTCCAGGCATTCTGATCGATTTCAATCAGGGTCGGGCCTTGACGATCCGAGGCCACGCGCAATGCACCACGCAGTTGCTCGACGTCGCTGACCGCTTCGGCGGCGCAACCCAGGCCCTTGGCCACAGCGATGAAGTCCGGGGTGTAAATATCCACGCCGACCGGCTCGATGGCGCGGTTGACCATGTACTTCTTGATCTCTTCGTAGCCCTGGTTATTCCACAGCAGCACGATCACCGGCGTGCGCGCTTCAACGGCACTGGCCAGCTCCGGCAGGGTGAATTGCAGGCCTCCGTCGCCGATCAGGCACACCACCGGCGGGCGTGCGCCAGTCTCAGTGCTCCCCCCCAACCAGGCGCCAATCGCGGCCGGCAAGGCGTAACCGAGGGTGCCGTAACCGGTGGACGAGTTGAACCAGCGACGCGGGCGCTCCGGGTTGAAGGTCAGGTTGCCGGTGTACACCGGTTGGGTCGAATCGCCGACGAACACTGCGTCTGGCAATTGCTGCAGCACGGTTTCCAGGAAACAGGTCTGGGCCAGGGTCGGCGCATCCCAGGAGGCCGCCAGCTCTTCACGCAAACGCGCGGCACGGACCTGACCCCAATCGCCCTGGCGCTGGGCCAACGATTTTTCCGACAGCGCGCTCAACAAGGCTTGCGCCGCGTTGCGCGAGTCGGACACCAGCGCCAGGTGCGGCGGGTAGTTGCGCACGGTTTGATCCGGGTCGATGTCCACGCGCAGCAGCTTGCCAGGAATCTCGAAACCACCGGCAAAGGTGACGTCGTAGTCGGTCTCGGCCAATTCAGTACCGATGGCCAGCACCACGTCTGCCTCGGCGACCAGCGCACGGGTGGCGACCAGGCTCTGGGTCGAACCGATCAGCAGCGGATGACCAGACTCCAGCATGCCTTTGGCATTGATGGTCAACGCGACAGGCGCCTCCAGCAGCTCAGCCAGTTCAGTCAGCTCGGCGGCGGCATCGATGGCACCGCCACCGGCGAGAATCAGCGGACGCTTGGCGCCGGCCAGCATCTCGGCCATGCGCGACACCGCGCTCGGCGAAGCACCGGCACGGTCGATGTTCACCGGGACGCTGTCGAGCAGGTCGTCGGCTTCTTCCACCAGTACATCCAGCGGAATTTCGATGTGCACCGGGCGCGGACGGCCGGCCTGGAACAGCGCAAACGCACGGGCCAGAACACCCGGCAATTCCGACGCCGACATCAGGGTGTGGGAGAACGCCGCGACACCGGCGCACAGGGCGCCCTGATTCGGCAGCTCATGCAGCTTGCCGCGACCGCCGCCCAACTGGTTGCGCGATTGCACGCTGGAGATCACCAGCATCGGGATCGAATCGGCGTAGGCCTGGCCCATCGCGGTGGTGATGTTGGTCATGCCCGGGCCGGTGATGATGAAGCACACGCCTGGTTTGCCGCTGGTACGGGCATAGCCGTCGGCCATGAAACCGGCGCCCTGTTCGTGACGCGGCGTGACATGGTTGATGCTCGAACGGGCCAGCCCGCGATACAGCTCCACGGTATGAACCCCGGGGATGCCGAACACCTGCTCCACCCCGTAACCTTCGAGTAACTTGACCAATACTTCGCCACACGTCGCCAT
Organism: Pseudomonas sp. TE12234; assembly: GCF_054061835.1. Classification (NCBI taxonomy): domain Bacteria; kingdom Pseudomonadati; phylum Pseudomonadota; class Gammaproteobacteria; order Pseudomonadales; family Pseudomonadaceae; genus Pseudomonas; species Pseudomonas sp. TE12234. Next base: position 59,361 of record NZ_JBSSEP010000021.1, on the reverse strand, counting down.
GTCATTGCCCTTCTTGTTCGATTGAGACGCCGGGCCTGCGCAGTGTTTATGATGGATTCGCAGGTCCAGGGATGGCCTCATTGGAACGGGCGACACGTAGCCGCAACAATGGATAAAAAGTCATACTAGCCATGTCCTCACGTCATACCTTGGATCCGAATGAAACGACTGCCTCCCTTGCCGGCGCTGTACACATTTCTGATTACCGCGCAGTGCTGCAACTTCACCCGGGCCGCCGAGCAACTGCATATCACTCAGGGCGCGGTGAGCCGGCAGATTGCCGGGCTGGAAGATCACCTGGGTTATGAACTGTTCATCCGTCAGGCCCGCGGCCTCGACCTCACCGCCGAAGGACGGGAATGGCTGCCACGGGTCCGGCAGATTTTCGGCCTGATCGACGAAGCGGTGGAGCAGATCGGCGAGAAGCGCGAAACCCTGCAACTCAAGGCCCCGACCTGCGTCATGCGCTGGCTGTTGCCACGCCTGTTGCAGTGGCAGAAAGAACGCCCGGACGTGCCGGTCGAATTGACCACCACGGTCAAGCACGGTGTGGATTTTCATCGCGAACAATTCGACGCGGCCGTGATGTATGGCGCGCCCCCGGACGCTTCGCTGGTGTCGCAACGCCTGTTCGAGGAACGGCTGACACCGGTGTGTTCCAAGCCATTGCTCGAAGGCCCCGTGCCGCTGCAAAGGCCGGAGGATCTGGAACAGCACATGTTGCTGCACCCGACCCGGGATGAACGGGACTGGAAGACCTGGCTGGCCACGGCGGATGTTCGCTTGAGCAATGTGAGCAAGGGTCAGCATTTCGAAACCCTGGATCTGGCGATGTCGATGGCATCGCAGGGAACCGGTGTGGCGATCGGTGACTGGTCGCTGATTGGCGATGACCTGAATGCCGGGCGGCTGGTCATGCCCTTCGATCTGATCGTAAAAACCGGCTTGGCGTATTACCTGGTTTTCCCCGAAAAACCAGGACCTTCGGCGAAATTACGCGAGTTGATGGGGTGGTTGGTGGAACAGGCGCAGAGTCGCTGAAAGCCAGGAATCCTGGCGTGAGCCCCCCCTGTGGGAGCGACCTTGCTCGCGAGGGCGCTGGATCAGTCAATCACTGTTGATTGATCAACCCCTATCGCGAGCAAGCTCGCTCCCACAGAAAAGTCTGTTCAGTACCCGACGGTAAACCGCTGGCGAATGTGCTTCGGCGCGTCCACTTCATCGAGCATGGCGATCGCATAGTCGGCAAACGTGATCCAGCTACGCCCTTCGCTGCTCACCAGCAAATCATCCTTGCCGATCCGGAATTTGCCCGTGCGTTCGCCTTCGACAAACTCTGCCGACGGCGACAGAAAGGTCCAGTCCAGATCCTGTTCCTGACGCAGATTCTCCAGGAACTCGGCACCCGCCCCGGCCTCTGCCTTGTACTCTGCCGGGAAGCCTTTGCTGTCGATCACCCGGGTGCCATCCGGCAACAACAAAGACCCGGCACCGCCCACCACCAGCAAGCGATTGACCCCGGCCTTCTTCACCGGCCCGATGACGGCACTGGCAGGCAGCGTGGAGAAATGCGCGGCGCTGATCACCACGTCATGACCGGCGACTGCGGCTTGCAACGCCGCGCTGTCGAGGGCGTCGACATTCTGGCTGACCACACCGGCACGCGGGCCGATCTTCGAAGTATCGCGGGCGATGGCGGTGACGCTGTGACCACGACGCAGGGCTTCTTCCAACAGCTGGCTACCGGCACGACCGGTGGCCCCGATGATTGCGATTTTGCTCATGACGTTCTCCAGTTGGTTGAGGTGTATCTGTAGCGACAAAAATGTTTATGTAGCAGTCATCACAAAAACTCATTCACCCCACTTCATCTCGCCCTTGGCGACCTTGGCGCTCAACTCCAGGGAGCTTTCGTCACCCAGGGTCGGGAAGCGCTTTTTCATCGCGGCGATCAGCGCGGCAGAATCCTTGGCCTTGGCGGTTTCTTCGTCGAAGGCCTTGATGTAATCGGCAGTGAATTGCACAGCCGCCAGGGAACGGGCGCTGTCACCGAGGTAATGACCCGGGATGATGGTTTTCGGCTTCAGGGATTCGATCGACTGCAGCGTAGCCAACCAATCGGCGTGGGACTGCGGGGTTTGGGTATCGGCCATCCACACATGGATGTTTTCTGCCACCACCACACCACCGACCACGGCCTTGATCGATGGAATCCACACGAAGCTGCGATCCGGTTGCCGGCCCTCAAGACCGACTACCTGCAATTTCTGCCCTTCGAGCATCAGGCTGTCGCCCTTCAGCACCTGCGGCACGATGGTTTTGGCCGGAACATCCGCCCCCATTTTCGGCCCCCAGAACGCCAGTTTGCCGTCGACGGTGTGCTTGATGTGCTCAACGGTCGGCCGGGAAGCGAGCACTTTGGCTTTGGGGAAGGCAGTGGTCAGGGTGTCGAGACCGAAGTAATAATCCGGGTCGCCGTGACTGATGTAGATGGTGGTCAGTTGCTTGCCGCTGGCGCGGATTTTTTCCACCACCTGTTCGGCCTGGGACTTGCCGAATTGGGCATCCACCAGAATGGCCTCTTTCTCCCCGCTGACCAGCACCGACGACACCGGAAAAATAGCCTTATCGCCAGGGTTGTAAACATCCAGTGTCAACGTCGATGCAGCAGCGTGAGTGGCAAAACCCAAGGCGGCACCGGCCAGTAAAACGCGTTTGAGAGTGGTGAAACCAAGCATCTGTTGCTCCGTAATCCAATGGCTGTCTTAGTCCCTTGCAGGAGCGAGCTTGCTCCTACAGGGAACGCAGCTTAGTTGCACGGTTCAGTACAAAAAATGCGATGCTGGAACATAGTTTGTTTCTGAAAGCGGGCAAATCATGGATCGTCTACAAGCAATGCGGGTGTTCGTCACGGTGGTCGACCTCGGTAGCCAGTCGGCCGCCGCCGATCATCTGGAGCTATCCCGGCCGGTAGTTTCGCGGTATCTGGCGGAGCTGGAAGACTGGGTCGGCGCGCGCTTGATGCACCGCACCAAACGCAAGTTGAGCCTGACCGCCGCCGGCAGCGAAATCCTGCCCCGATGCCGGCAAATGCTCGAATTATCCAGCGACATGCAAGCCGCCGTCAGCGAACCGGACGAAGCTCCGCGCGGCCTGCTGCGGATCAGCGTCAGTACTTCATTCGGTCAGGCGCAGCTGGCTGATGCCATGGCGGCATACGTCAAGCGCTACCCCGGCGTGAGCATCGACATGCAGATGCTCGATCGCACCGTGAACCTGGTCGATGAGCGCATCGATCTGGCGATTCGCACCAGCAATGACCTGGACCCCAACCTGATCGCCCGCCGACTGACCGTCTGCCGCTAGGTGATCTGCGCCTCCCCCGCCTACCTGCGCGAGCACCCCGCACCGCAACGGGTCGAGGACCTGAGCCAGCACAATTGCCTGACCCATTCCTACTTCGGCAAAAGCCTGTGGCATTTCGAACAGGACGGCGAAGAGGTCTCGGTGCCCGTCCAGGGCAACATCAGCGCCAATGAAGCCAGCACTCTCATGCGCGCGGCGATGGCCGGCGCCGGGGTGGCGATGCTGCCGACCTATCAGGCTGGCGTGCACATCCATAGCGGCGAGTTGGTCCGCTTGCTGCCAGGGGCCGAGCCGCGACAGATGAGCGTGTACGCGGTGTACGCCTCGCGCAAACACATGCCGGCGGCATTGCGCAGCCTGCTGGATTTTCTGGTGGTGAGATTCCCCGAAGAACCGGTGTGGGATGTCGGCCTGTAAGCTCCGTTCCCTGTACGAGCTGGCAACTCAGTAGCGCTGACCTATGCTCAAAGTAATACCGAAAGGTATTCGTTCAGAGGTCAGCGCCATGAACATCAAAACCAGAAGGTACCTCGCCATCTTCATCACCTGCGCGGTCACGCTCGGGCTCTATGGCGCTGCGGCCTGGCGGGTCGAGCAGTTACGCAACCTGCCCCGTGAATATGCCAGCTGCAACTTCGAGCGCTGCATTCCACACAACGCGACCCTCAACGCCCTGCGGTAAACGAAGAGGTCAGGCCTCGTTGCCCTGATCGGCCTTCAAGCGGTCGCGGAAAGCCTTGGGTGAGATCCCCACCCGGCGTCGGAACAGGCGCGTGAAGTTGGTCGGATCTGAAAACCCCAACACGTCGGACATTTCATAAATGGTCATGCTGGTGTAGGTCAGCAAGCGCTTGGCCTCCAGCAACTGGCGTTCGTGCATGATCTGCAACGCCGGCTGGCCGGCCAGTTCGCGACAGGTGCCATTGAGGTGGGACACGGAAATCCCCAGTCGATGGGCCAGATCCTCGACCTTGACGTGTTGGCGATAGGTTTCTTCCACCAGTTGAATGAACCCGTTGAGATATTCCCGGGCGCGTTGTGGTCGCTGCGTGGCGTTACGACGCTGAATCACCTGGCGGCTGATCCATACCATGATCACGCTGACCAGCGAATGCATGAGCATTTCCCGCGCCGGCTGGTGCCCTGTGTATTCGGCTTGCAAGGCCGAAAACAGGCTGTTGAGGTACTCGCTGTTCTCGCCCGCCGGGTAGCTCTCGGCCTGGGCCAGTGCATTTACCGACTGCCCCAGTTGCGCCTGCAGGTGGGCGATCAGCGGCGCCGCCAGGGTCACGACAAAGCCTTCGACATCTTCGGAAAAACGATAGCCATGCACCGATAACGGCGGCAGGACCAGGATCGCCGGCTCGCTCAGCTGCGTACGTTTGCCTTCGATTTCAAGCTCTGCCTGACCTTTGAACACGAAGAGCAACTGGCATAAATCGGCGTGGCGATGGGGTTTGATTTCCCATTGATGTTCGCGACTGCGTTTGGAAATGGTTTCACAGTGCAGCAAGTCCGGGGTTGGCCAATCCAGGCTTTCACCGTAGAGCTTGAACACTGGAATCGAAGGCAGGTCAGGCTTGTTCATCACTTCAATCCAGGCCTCGGAATAGATGACGGGCGATAATCGCACCGATTGGCAGAATGTACAGGTATCAGCTCAGTTTTCACCTTCAATTGACAGACCCGCAAGTGAAAAATGCAAGCACTCGATCCATAAAACTCACTCACCGACCCTGGTCGTGTGCAGCTTGCGAGTCATAAAAACAATGAAAACCCTGAAAACCCAAGTCGCCATCATTGGCGCCGGTCCTTCCGGTCTGCTGCTCGGTCAATTGCTGCACAACGCCGGCATCGACACCCTCATTCTCGAACGTCAAAGCCCGGATTATGTGCTCGGGCGAATCCGCGCCGGGGTCCTCGAACAAGGCATGGTAGAGCTGTTGCGCCAGGCCGGCGTGGGTCAGCGCATGGACGCTGAAGGATTGCCCCACGGCGGCTTCGAACTGGCCCTCGACGGACGCCGGATCCACATCGATCTGCACGCCCTGACCGGCGGAAAAAACGTGATGATCTACGGCCAGACCGAGGTCACCCGCGACCTGATGGCCGCTCGTCAGGTCGCCGGCGCCCAGACGATTTACCAGGCAAGCCACGTCGTGCCCCACGGCATGAAAACCGATGAAGCGTTTGTCACCTTTGAAAAAGACGGCGAACAGTATCGCCTCGACTGCGATTACATCGCCGGATGCGACGGCTTCCATGGCGTGGCGCGACAGTCGATTCCCGCCGAGTGCCTGAAGGTCTTCGAACGGGTCTATCCCTTCGGCTGGCTGGGGATTCTTGCCGACACGCCTCCGGTCCACGAAGAACTGGTCTATGCCCGCCACGAACGTGGTTTTGCCCTGTGCAGCATGCGCTCGGCGACCCGCACCCGTTACTACTTGCAGGTGCCGGCCGACGAAAGCGTCGAGAACTGGTCCGATCAGCGCTTCTGGGATGAGCTTAAATGCCGTCTGCCACAAGCTTTGGCAGACAACCTGGTGACCGGACCGTCGATCGAGAAAAGCATCGCGCCACTGCGCAGTTTCGTGGTTGAGCCGATGCAGTACGGGCGGATGTTCCTGGTCGGCGACGCGGCGCACATCGTCCCGCCCACCGGCGCCAAGGGCTTGAACCTGGCTGCCAGCGACGTCAGCACACTGTTCAATATCCTGCTGAAGGTTTACCGCGAAGGCCGTGTCGACCTGCTGGAAAAGTACTCCGAAGTCTGCCTGCGGCGAGTGTGGAAGGCTGAACGGTTTTCCTGGTGGATGACCTCGATGCTGCACCGCTTCGATGATCATGATGCCTTTAGCCAGCGCATTGCCGAGTCGGAGCTGGAGTACTTCGTTGATTCTGAGGCTGGCCGGAAAACCATTGCAGAAAATTATGTCGGCCTTCCGTATGAGGCTATCGAATAGCCTGCTACCGACTTACACTGGCGAGCATCCCCGCTCGCCTTGCCACTTGCGGGTTATCACTGCCCGCAGGTTTTCCTCGTGACCAATCTCAAACAGCCTGAAACGCCCAAACCGGCCATCCGTAGCGTATTGATCGCCCTGATGCTGGCGATTTTCCTCGGCGCCCTGGACCAAACCATCGTCGCCGTGTCGATGCCGGCCATTTCCGCGCAGTTCAAGGACGTCAGTCTGCTGGCCTGGGTGATTTCCGGGTACATGGTGGCGATGACGGTCGCGGTGCCGATCTACGGCAAACTGGGCGACTTGTATGGGCGTCGCAAGTTGATGCTGTTCGGCATGGGCTTGTTCACCCTCGCGTCGTTGTTCTGCGGCATGGCCCAGAGCATGGAGCAACTGGTGCTGGCGCGGATTTTTCAAGGCATCGGCGCCGGCGGCATGATCTCGGTCAGCCAGGCGATCATCGGTGACATCGTGCCGCCACGGGAACGCGGTCGCTATCAGGGCTATTTCAGCAGCATGTATGCGGTGGCCAGCGTGGCCGGTCCGGTGCTGGGTGGCTACATGACTGAGTACTTGTCCTGGCGCTGGGTGTTCCTGATCAACCTGCCGCTCGGCCTGGGTGCCTGGCTGGTGGCCAATCGCACCTTGGTCGGCTTGCCGATTCCACAGCGCAAGCCAGTCATCGATTACCTCGGCACCCTGCTGATGATCATCGGGCTGACGGCGTTGCTGCTGGGCATTACCCAGGTTGGTCAGGGTCATTCATGGCGCAGCGCCGAAGTGCTGGCCCTGCTCGGTTGCGCAGTGTTCGTGCTGGGCTTGTTCGTGGCCTATGAACGACGGGCACCGGAACCGTTGCTGCCCATGCATCTGTTCGCCAATCGCAATGCGGTCCTGTGCTGGTGCACGATTTTCTTTACCAGTTTCCAGGCGATTTCGTTGATCGTGCTCATGCCGCTGCGCTTTCAGAGCGTCACCGGTGCCGGCGCCGACAGCGCGGCCCTGCATCTGCTGCCGCTGGCCATGGGTTTGCCGATCGGTGCGTATTTCGCCGGCCGTCGTACGTCTGTGACCGGACGCTACAAACCGATGATCCTGACCGGCGCCGTGCTGATGCCGATCTCGATTCTCGGTATGGCCTTCAGCCCACCCCAGGCGTTTTTGCTCAGCAGCCTATGCATGTTGCTCTGCGGCATCGCCGGGGGCATGCAGTTTCCGACGTCACTGGTGGGCACACAGAACTCAGTGGAACAACGTGACATCGGCGTCGCCACCAGCACCACCAACCTGTTCCGGTCGCTGGGCGGCGCGGTGGGCGTTTCGGTGATGTCGGCGCTGCTGCTGGCATTGTTGCAGGATTCGAGTTTCGCGCACCTCGCCGGCTCGTCGCTGATCGCCGAAGGTCATTCGGGGAATGTGCTGCTGGACGGTTTGAACGCTGCGGCGGGTGATACACAAAACGCTCTGCGGGCCGAACTGCTGCTGACGTTTCGGCATTTATTGATGGTCAGCGCGGCGGTGTCGCTGCTGGGGCTGGCGGCGGCGATTGCCATGCCGAACATGCTGTTGCGCGGGCGTGAGGACAAAGTCCGGTAGTTGGAACGTGTCGCCTGCCATCGCGAGCAAGCTCGCGATGGCGTCATCGACAGACACCACATCCTCAAGGGCTGTAATACCCCACAGCCACCAGAAAATGCCCGACTTTCTTCAGGTAGGCGTGCTTGTCCTCGACCTTGCCGGTCACCGGATTTTTCCAACGATATTCGTACTCGCCGTAATCCTGCCTGGCGATCAATGCCAGAATCGGCTCGCCCACCGGCTTGCCTTCGGGGTCGTTGATCTTGCTGAAATCGGTGTTGATCAAGCGCAGGTTGGTGCCGTGGGCGACGTAACGCCGGGTATTGAGATCGACCACAAACACATACAGGTCATCCTGCAAATAACCACCCTTGAGGGAGTTGATGGCCTTCAGGGTGCCCTTTTCGTCCTTGGCCAGATCGGCCGCGGCTTTATTCAGCAGGGCCATGGCCTGTTCCGCCGACGCCCGGGGCAAGTAGTAACCGACCGCAATGATCCGCTGACCCACGCGCTGGTAGAACACATGCTTGCGCTCGACCTTGCCGTCGGCCCAGTTCTGCCAGCGGTATTCCGCCTGTTGAATGCCATTGCCCTCTGGCACTTTCAGGGCGTCCTTGAAGGTTTTCTGCAAATCCGGCCCGAGCACATCAGAGACATCACGGCCAATCAGCGCCGAAGACGGCCCGCCACTGGCGAGCATGACGCCCTTGGTGTCGAGCACAAAGACATAGCGGTCCTTATCGACAAATTCGCCCTGTCGGCTGAACGCCGCAAAGGCCTTGTCGCCATTCTCGTGGTAATAGGCCAGGGCTTTTTCCAGCAAGGCGATGGCCGCCTGACTGTCAGCCTTTTCTGTGTCGGCGGCTTGGACCTGGCCCAGGCACAGCAAAAGCATGCTGCCCAGCCAGGCCAACTTGTGCAGAACCCCCATTGCGCATTCCTCGTTCTTGATGGTGTTTCAAGAGCGTAGACGCGTTGGGGATATGCACGAATATTCAGGATCCGCAGTGAAGGTATCGGAGTGGCTTCGCCACCCAGCGGGAGCAAGCTCCCTCGCCACAATGTCTGCCTGCCTGCGCGATTACTGGCGGGCGCGCAGTTGCTGCTGCAGGTTCTGGATCTGCGCCTGAAGGGTATTGATATTGCGAGTGACCTGGCTGCGGAACGCATCGAACTCCGCGGTATTAGTCGAGCCTTGAACCGGCGTCGGGCGATTGTCCTGTTCGCTTTTGAGCACCACGATCTCCTGCTCCAGACGCTCGATGGCGGCGCTCGGATTGCCTTGCTTCTTCAGTGCAGTGATGTCGGCACCGAGGCTTTTCAGCTGGGCATCGAATTTTCCCGTGTCTGCCGGGGCACTCTTCAGTGCGGCCACGTCGCTGATCAACACTTTGACCTGGGCCTGCAACTGCGTGTTGGCGGCTTGGTGCTCAGTGTTTTGCGCAGTGATTTGCGCCAGGCGCTTGTCCAGATCGGTGGTTTGCGCCGTCATCTGCGCCAGGCGCTTGTCCAGTTCCGAGGTTTGCCCGGCCACGCCTTGTTGCTGCTGGCTCTGGTCCTGCAGCCTGCTTTCCAGCTGTTTGATCTGCAACTTCAGGGCTTCGCTGTCGCTGGTGACGTTGGTCTGACTGGCGACGACCTTGCCGGAAATGTCCTGCAAGCGCCCCGCCGCTTCCTCACTGATCCGGGCGAAGCTTTCCTGGGTAGCCACCAGTTGCTGCTCCATCAGCGAAATCTGTTGAAAGCTCCACCAGGCCAGCCCCGCGAAGGCAAAGAACAGAGCCCCGACCAAGGCCCACAATGGCCCGGTACTCGGGCCTTTGGCCTGCACTACCGGCACGGGCCGTGAGTGCACGGAAGTACGCTTGGTGACCGGAAAATCATCGTCGTCGAGGCTGTCGGCGCGCAGGCTCGGTACGTCGTCGAAGTCATCGTTGGCATCGTTACGCATGGACATTGAGTCAACCTTTGTGGAACGCGGTGATAACTGGATGCGGCGAGTATAACCTTCACTGCCGCACCGATTGACCTTCACCCCCCGGCTCGGTTCAGTGCCGCGCTGCTCAGCGAATATCCTGGGCCTTCCACCAGCCGCAGAACTCATCCAGCGCTGTCCACAGACTGACCTTGGGGTCGTAATCCAGATAATGCCGGGCACGGCTGATGTCCAGGGTGAAATTTTTGTTCATGACCTGCATGCCCAGCCGCGACAGGGTCGGTTCGGGGCGCCCCGGCCACACTTTGCAGACGCCCTCATTGAGTGCGGCGACGGTGTAGGCCAGGCCGTAGGAACGGTAGCGTGTTACTTGTGGGACTTCCATTTTGCGCATGACGTAATTGACCACGTCCCACAATGGAATCGGTGTTCCGTTGCTGATGTTGTAGGCCTTGCCCAAGGCCGAACCACTGGCCAGCAAACTGCTGAGCAACGCTTCATTGAGGTTCTGCATGCTGGTGAAATCGACCTTGTTCAGGCCGTTGCCGATAATTGCCAGGCGTCCCTTGCGCTGCATGTTCAGCAAGCGCGGGAAGATGCTCATGTCACCGGCACCGGTGACGAAACGCGGACGCAGGGCCAGGGTTTCGAGGCCGAACTCCTGGGCACCGAAGACCTTTTGCTCGGCCAGGTATTTGGTCGCGGCGTAAGGATGCTTGAAGCGTTTGGGCACCTGTTCTTCGGTCAACCCCAGGTGATCGCGACCATCGAAATAAATCGACGGCGACGACAAATGCACCAGCCGCCGGACCCGCTGCTTCAGGCAGGCTTCGACTACGTTTTCAGTGACCTGGACGTTGCCTTGGTGAAAGTCCTGATAACGTCCCCACAAACCGACGGCACCGGCGCAATGCACCACGGCCTCGACGTCGGAACACAGGTCGCGCGCCAGTTCAGGATCACTCAAGTCGCCCTGGATGAACTCGGCGCCGCGCCGCACCAGATGCTCCACTCCTTCGGCCCGGCGACCGTTGACCCGCACATCAAGGCCCTGCTCCAGGGCGAAACGCGCAAAACGCCCGCCAATGAAACCGCTTGCGCCGGTGACCAGAATCTTCATGTATTGCTCCGAATATTTCGTTTTGCGTATTGCGAGAGGTCTTGACGCTGCCCGTCAGTCCAACGGCACCAGCCATTGTTTCGACGCGCGCACCAATTGATCGGTAAGAAGCCCCAGCAATTGACCGCCATTGCGCCAATGATGCCAGTACAGCGGCACGTCGATCGGTTTATCTGGCAAAAGCTCCAGCAACACACCGCGCTCCAGCTGTTCACGAACCTGCAATTCGGGCACCAGCCCCCAGCCGAGGCCCGCTTCGGTGAGACGGATAAAGCCTTCAGAGGACGGGCATAAATGGTGTTCGAATCCGCCATCGACGCCGAGAGACGCCAGGTATCGATGCTGCAGGAAATCATCCGGGCCAAACACCAGTGCGGGTGTACGAGCCAACTGATCGGCGCGCACACCTTGAGGAAAATGCCGCGCAATAAACGCCGGGCTGGCCAACGCCCGGTAGCGCATCGCCCCCAGCAATACGCTACGGGCGCCCGCCACCGGCCGCTCGCTGGCACAGAGGCATGCAGCCACTTCACCGGCGCGCATGCGTTTAAGGCCCACGGTCTGGTCTTCAACCACCAGATCCATCAACAGATGTTGCTCCGCGCAAAAATCCCCCACGGCCTGCGCCCACCAAGTGGCCAGGCTATCGGCATTGAGGGCGATACGCAGGCGCTCCGGCAGGCCTTCTTCGTCCAGCGCCGGCACCAGGCTCTGCAAATCGCGCTCTAGCAAACGCACCTGCTGCACATGGTTAAGCAGACGCCGGCCGATTTCCGTCGGCGATGGCGGCGTGCCCCGCACCAGCACCGGTTGACCCACTCGCGCTTCGAGCAATTTGATGCGCTGGGAGATGGCCGATTGCGACAACCCCAGCACCTGGGCGGCGCGCTCGAACCCGGCCTGCTCGACCACGGCGGCCAGAGCCGAAAGCAATTTATAGTCGAACATCAGTTTTCCTAATGAGCGATCAGCAAGATTGGTTTTTCTTATACAGCCTGAGACCGGAGAATGACCAGCAAGAACTCTTGAACAAGGAACATCCCCATGGCTGGCGAAACTTCACTGGCAACGCTGCTGCGCAGCATGAGCCCGCAACTCAATGCCGGCGAGTACGTGTTCTGCACCTTGCGCGACGGTCAATTGCCGGCAGGCCTGGACATCATCGGCAGCTTTCGTGAGCAGGAAGGTCTGACCGTGATTCTCGAACGTTCCCGCGCCGAGCAGGCCGGTTTCGCTTTCGATTACGTCGCGGCCTGGATCACCCTCAATGTGCATTCAGCCCTCGAAGCCGTCGGCCTGACCGCCGCATTCGCCACGGCACTGGGCCAGGCCGGCATCAGTTGCAACGTGATCGCCGGCTATTACCACGACCATTTGTTCGTCGGCCAGGCCGATGCCGAACGCGCCATGCAAGTGCTGCGTGATCTGGCAGCCAACGCGGAGTAATCATTATGTGGCAAAGCTATGTGAACGGCCTGCTGGTGGCCTTCGGACTGATCATGGCGATCGGTACCCAGAATGCGTTTGTGCTGGCCCAAAGCCTGCGTCGGGAACACCACCTGCCGGTGGCGGCACTCTGTGTGGCCTGCGACGCGTTATTGGTGGCCGCCGGGGTTTTCGGCCTGGCGACGGTACTGGCGCAAAACCCGACCTTGCTGGCCGTCGCCCGCTGGGGTGGCGCGGCGTTTCTGGTGTGGTATGGCAGCCAGGCGTTGCGTCGGGCCTGCTCGAAACAAAGCCTGCAACAGGGTGGAAACCAGACCGTTCGCTCGCTGCGGGCGGTCATGCTCAGCGCGCTGGCGGTGACCCTGCTCAACCCGCACGTCTACCTGGATACCGTGCTGCTGATCGGCTCCCTCGGCGCCCAGCAGACAGAGCCCGGCGCCTATGTGGTGGGGGCGGCCAGTGCCTCGTTGCTGTGGTTTTTCACCCTGGCGCTCGGCGCGGCATGGTTGGCGCCCTGGCTGGCTCGCCCCAGTACCTGGCGCATTCTTGACCTGTTGGTGGCCGTGATGATGTTTGCCGTAGCGCTGCAACTGATTACCGCCGGGTGATTTATTCCAAACAGCTCTGGAACCTCTATTCCACACAGTTGTTGCGTGGTTATGCCGCACCCCCGGTGCTATGATCCGAGACCTGCGCCGCAAAGAGTACAAACTCCCCGGCGCTAGTCTGGCCGCCCGTGATCGGCCTTGCGCTCACCGCACCTGACCTGATTAGGAGATCCACCATGGCTTTCGAATTGCCGCCACTGCCTTACGCACACGATGCACTGCAGCCGCACATTTCCAAGGAAACTCTGGAATACCACCACGACAAGCACCACAACACCTACGTCGTGAACCTGAACAACCTGGTGCCAGGCACCGAGTTCGAAGGCAAGACCCTGGAAGAAATCGTCAAGTCTTCCTCTGGCGGTATCTTCAACAACGCCGCTCAGGTCTGGAATCACACTTTCTACTGGAACTGCCTGGCGCCAAACGCCGGCGGTCAACCAACCGGCGCTCTGGCTGAAGCCATCAACGCTGCTTTCGGTTCGTTCGACAAGTTCAAGGAAGAGTTCAGCAAGACTTCCATCGGCACCTTCGGTTCCGGTTGGGGCTGGCTGGTGAAAAAGGCTGACGGTTCCCTGGCCCTGGCCAGCACCATCGGCGCCGGCAACCCGCTGACCAACGGCGACACCCCGCTGCTGACCTGCGACGTCTGGGAACACGCTTACTACATCGACTACCGCAACCTGCGTCCGAAGTACGTCGAAGCGTTCTGGAACCTGGTCAACTGGAAATTCGTAGCTGAGCAGTTCGAAGGCAAAACCTTCACCGCCTAAGCTTGATGCCCAGTCAAAAAACCCGGCTTTTTAGCCGGGTTTTTTTATGGGGCACAGGTGAGCCACGCAGCGATGGGGCCGCCTTCGCTGGCAAGCCAGCGCCTCCAGAGAAACCCGCGTTTGCACCCTTGCTCCAGCGCCACAGCCGTCTAACATCAACAAGAAGGAAAATATCTCGCCCCCCTCCCTCAAGTTGAAGGACTCGACAACCGAAACAGTACTCATCGGGCAGTAACTCCAGCAACAGCATTTCGGCCAAGCTGCAGGCAAAATTCCGCAAGGTGAATTGTCCCTTTGACTGCCATCGCGGGATTGCCAATACTCATGGCAACTTGATGCTACCCGCACGGAACAAGGAATAACCCTTTGAAGCTGGAACTCAAGAACAGCTTGTCGGTGAAGTTGCTCCGGGTCGTGCTCCTGTCGGCATTGATCGTCGGCGTGGTCTTGAGCTGCGCGCAGATCGTTTTCGATGCTTATAAAACACGCCAGGCCGTCGCAGCCGATGCCCAACGCATCCTCGACATGTTCCGCGACCCTTCGACCCAGGCCGTCTACAGCCTGGACCGGGAGATGGGCATGCAGGTTATCGAGGGACTGTTTCAGGATGATGCCGTGCGCCAGGCCTCCATCGGCCATCCCAATGAAGCCATGCTCGCGCAAAAATCACGCGAGTTGCAGCACTCCAGGAGCCGATGGCTGACCGATCTGATCCTGGGCAAGGAGCGCACCTACACCACCCAACTGGTGGGTCGCGGCCCCTATAGCGAGTATTACGGCGACCTGAGCATCACCCTCGACACCGCCACCTACGGGCAAGGTTTCATCGTCAGTTCGGTGATCATCTTCATTTCCGGCGTGTTGCGCGCCCTGGCGATGGGCCTGGTGCTGTACCTGGTCTATCACTGGCTGCTGACCAAACCCTTGTCGCGGATTATCGAGCACCTGACCGAAATCAATCCGGACCGCCCCAGCGAACACAAGATCCCGCAGCTCAAGGGCCACGAGAAAAACGAACTGGGTATCTGGATCAATACCGCCAACCAGTTGCTGGAATCCATTGAGCGCAACACCCACTTGCGCCACGAGGCGGAAAACAGCCTGCTGCGCATGGCCCAGTACGATTTCCTCACCGGCCTGCCCAACCGCCAGCAATTGCAAACGCAACTGGACAAGATCCTCGTCGACGCCGGCAAATTACAGCGGCGGGTCGCCGTACTGTGCGTCGGTCTGGATGATTTCAAGGGCATCAACGAACAGTTCAGCTACCAGACCGGCGACCAGTTGCTGCTGGCCCTTGCCGATCGTCTGCGGGGACACAGCGGTCGCCTCGGCGCTCTGGCCCGTCTGGGCGGCGACCAGTTCGCCCTGGTCCAGGCCGATATCGAGCAACCCTACGAAGCCGCGGAGCTGGCGCAAAGCATCCTCGACGACCTGGAAGCGGCGTTTGCCCTTGATCATCAGGAAATCCGCCTGCGCGCCACCATCGGCATCACCCTCTTCCCCGAAGATGGCGACAGCACCGAGAAACTGCTGCAAAAGGCCGAGCAGACCATGACCCTGGCCAAGACTCGCTCGCGCAATCGCTATCAGTTCTATATCGCCAGCGTCGACACCGAGATGCGGCGCCGTCGCGAACTGGAGAAAGACTTGCGCGACGCCCTCATCCGCGGGCAGTTCTACCTCGTCTATCAACCGCAAATCAGCTATCGCGATCACCGGGTAGTGGGCGTGGAAGCGTTGATTCGCTGGCAGCATCCCGAGCACGGGCTGGTTCCACCCGACTTGTTCATTCCGCTGGCCGAACAGAACGGCACCATCATCGCCATCGGCGAGTGGGTGCTGGATCAGGCCTGCAAACAACTGCGCGACTGGCATGACCAGGGGTTCAGCGAGCTGCGCATGGCGGTGAACCTGTCCACCGTGCAACTGCATCACGCCGAGCTGCCGCGGGTGGTCAACAACCTGCTGCAAATGTACCGACTGCCACCGCGTAGCCTGGAGCTGGAAGTCACCGAAACCGGCCTGATGGAAGACATCAGCACCGCCGCCCAGCACTTGCTCAGCCTGCGCCGTTCCGGCGCGCTGATTGCGATCGATGACTTCGGAACCGGTTATTCATCGCTGAGCTATCTGAAAAGCCTGCCCCTGGACAAGATCAAGATCGACAAGAGCTTCGTTCAGGACCTGCTCGATGACGACGACGATGCAACCATCGTTCGCGCCATCATCCAGTTAGGCAAGAGCCTGGGCATGCAGGTGATTGCCGAAGGTGTGGAAACCGCCGAACAGGAGGCTTACATCATTTCCGAAGGCTGCCACGAAGGTCAGGGTTATCACTACAGCAAACCGCTGCCGGCGCGGGAACTGGGCGCTTACTTGAAACAGGCCCAGCGCAGCAACGCCGCTATCTTGTGATCGGGTATCAAACGCGCCTCGCTCACCACGTTAGGCGCGAGCTTGCGATGGACGTCAACGATGACGTGGGCTGTCTGAAAGAATGCAATGCCGGGACGCTGATCGTGAGCAAGCTGACTCCTGCAGGGTGGAGTGTGCTCCGGTGCGAATAAGAAATATTTTCAAGAACGACCTTTACACATAATGCGAAAGATTTGCATTATGTCGCAGTTTTGCGCGCCGGGCGCGCCCTACCACCCCCCTTTCGAAGCAGGATGTTCGCCATGATTCGTATGCCTCTGGCTACCGCCAGTCTGTTGGCCATCGCAATTTCCCTCGCCGGTTGCGGTGAAGGCAAAGACAAGGAAAAAACTGCTGCCCCCGCGCCGGCTTCCAGCACTGCCGTCGCGCCGGCCGCTGTGGGCAACGTCGACGAAGCCGCGGCCAAAGCCGTTGTCGCGCATTACGCTGACATGGTTTTTGCTGTTTACAGCGATGCCGAATCCACCGCGAAAACCCTGCAGAGCGCCGTCGACGCCTTCCTCGCCAAGCCGAACGCCGACACCCTGAAAGCGGCCAGGGCCGCCTGGGTTGCAGCCCGCGTTCCTTACCTGCAGAGCGAAGTGTTCCGCTTCGGCAATACCATCATCGACGACTGGGAAGGTCAGGTGAACGCCTGGCCACTGGACGAAGGCCTGATCGACTACGTCGACAAATCCTACGAGCATGCCCTGGGTAACCCCGGCGCCACCGCCAACATCATCGCCAACCCTGAAATTCAGATCGGTGAAGACAAGGTCGACGTGAAAGACATCACCCCGGAAAAACTCGCCAGCCTGAACGAGTTGGGCGGTTCCGAAGCGAACGTCGCCACCGGCTACCACGCCATCGAATTCCTGCTCTGGGGCCAGGACTTGAACGGCACCGGCCCTGGCGCCGGCAACCGTCCTGCCTCGGACTACCTGGAGGGCGCCGGTGCCACTGGCGGCCACAACGATCGCCGTCGCGCCTACCTCAAAGCCGTGACCCAACTGCTGGTCAGCGACCTTGAAGAAATGGTCGGGAACTGGAAGCCGAACGTGGCCGACAACTACCGCGCCACCCTGGAAGCGGAACCGGCTGAAACCGGCCTGCGTAAAATGCTGTTCGGCATGGGCAGCCTGTCCCTGGGCGAACTGGCGGGCGAGCGCATGAAGGTTTCCCTGGAAGCCAACTCCCCTGAAGACGAGCAGGACTGCTTCAGCGACAACACCCATAACTCGCACTTCTACGATGCCAAAGGTATCCGTAACGTTTACCTGGGCGAGTACACCCGCACCGACGGCACCAAAATGACCGGCGCCAGCCTGTCGTCCCTGGTGGCCAAGGCCGACCCCGCCGCCGACGCCGCACTGAAAGCCGACCTGGCCGCCACCGAAGCCAAGATCCAGATCATGGTTGATCACGCCAACAAGGGTGAGCACTACGATCAGTTGATCGCGGCCGGTAACACCGCTGGCAACCAGATCGTACGTGATGCCATTGCCGCCCTGGTCAAGCAGACCGGTTCGATCGAAACCGCCGCTGGCAAACTGGGCATCAAGGATCTGAACCCGGACAACGCTGATCACGAGTTCTGATCAACGCTGGCTGCAAAAAAGGCGACCTTCGGGTCGCCTTCTTGCCTGAATTTTCAGTGATGTTGATGACCCGACTTGCCCGTGATGGCCGTGACGCGGTCTCACCCGAATCCTGCCCCACATCAAGTAAACGATAATTCCTCTTATTCAAATTCCCATCCCCTGTTAGACTTTGCGCCCTTGTTTTGCTCGTCTTGCAGGATGTCTGATGCCCCCGCTGCCTCTTCGCTTGTCCGCACTGTTCCTGGCCCTGGGCCTGAGTGCCTGCGATGACGCCCCGCGTTTTACCAAGGCCGAACCCGGTGAAGCCCGGTCGGGGGGCAGCGCTACCGTACGCAAGACCGATCAGAACGCCTTTTCCCTGCCCTCCGCCAACCTGCCACCCTCGCGGCGCGTGGACTTCAGTGTCGGTAACAGTTTCTTCCGCAGCCCCTGGGTGATCGCCCCGTCGACCACCACCGCCCGCGACGGCCTCGGCCCGCTGTTCAACACCAATGCCTGCCAGGGCTGCCATATCAAGGATGGCCGCGGCCATCCGCCGGGGCCCGATGCGCCGAATGCCGTGTCGATGCTGGTACGCCTGTCGATCCCCGATGCCCCGGCCTACGCCAAAATCATCGAGCAACAGGGTGTCGTGCCGGAGCCGGTGTACGGCGGGCAGTTCCAGGACATGGCGATCCCCGGTGTCGCGCCGGAAGGCAAGGTACGTGTCGATTACACGCCCGTACCGATTCGCTTCAACGACGGCACCGAAATCGAGCTGCGCAAGCCGAGCCTGAGCATCACTCAATTGGGCTACGGCCCGATGCACCCTGACACCCGTTTCTCGGCCCGCGTCGCGCCGCCGATGATCGGCCTGGGCTTGCTGGAGGCGATTCCCGAAGAGGCCATCCTGGCCAATGCCGCTGCTCAGGCCAGGGACAACAACGGCATCGCCGGACGCCCGAACCGGGTATGGGATGACGCGCAACGCCAAACCGTCCTCGGGCGGTTTGGCTGGAAGGCCGGGCAACCGAATCTCAATCAACAGAACGTTCATGCGTTTTCGGGGGACATGGGCCTCACGACCAGCCTGCGCCCCTTTGATGACTGCACCGATGCGCAAACGGCCTGCAAGCAGGCGCCCAGTGGCAACGGCCCCGATGGCGAACCGGAAGTCAGCGACAACATCCTGCGCCTGATGCTGTTCTACACCCGAAACCTTGCCGTACCGGCCCGCCGCGATGTCAGCGCACCTGAAGTGCTGGCCGGCAAGAACCTGTTTTTCCAGGCCGGCTGCCAGTCTTGCCACACACCGAAATACACCACCGCCGCCAATGCCGCCGAACCTGAGCTGGCCAATCAAGTGATTCGCCCTTACAGCGACCTGCTGCTGCATGACATGGGCGAAGGTCTGGCCGACCACCGCAGTGAATTTCAGGCCGGTGGCCGCGACTGGCGCACGCCGCCGTTGTGGGGCATCGGCCTGACGCAAGCGGTCAGTGGCCACACCCAGTTCCTGCACGACGGCCGCGCCCGCAATCTGCTTGAAGCCGTGCTCTGGCATGGCGGCGAAGCCAAGGCGGCGCAGCAACAGGTTTTGACTTTCAATGCCGAGCAGCGCGCTGCGTTGCTGGCGTTTCTGAATTCCCTTTAATACGCATTCTTCCAGCGGGAGCCCGACATGTTCCGTCCCAAATTGTTGTTCACCAGCCTTGCCGCGCTAGCCTTGGGCGCTTGTTCGCCACAGGACCCGCAGGCCGTCACTTCGGCAGCCATCGCCAAATCGGTGATCCTGCCGACCTACACCCGCTGGGTCGAAGCCGACCGGCAACTGGCCGTCAGCGCCCTCGCCTACTGTGAAGGCAAGGAGTCCCTGGACACCGCCCGCGCCGATTTCCTGCACGCACAAAAAGCCTGGGCCGAGCTGCAACCGCTGCTGATCGGCCCGCTGGCCGAGGGCAACCGTTCGTGGCAGGTGCAATTCTGGCCGGACAAGAAAAACCTGGTCGGCCGTCAGGTCGAGCAACTGGTCACTGCACAACCGCAGATCGACGCCGCCGCCCTGGCCAAATCCAGCGTCGTGGTGCAAGGTTTGTCGGCCTACGAATACATTCTGTTCGACAGCAAGCCGGACATGGCCAACGCCGAACAGAAGGCCAAATACTGCCCATTGCTGATCGCGATTGGCGAGCGTCAAAAACAACTGGCCGAAGAAATTCTCAAGAGCTGGAACAACACCGACGGCATGCTCGCGCAGATGAGCAAATTCCCGAACCAGCGCTATGCCGATTCCCACGAAGCCATCGCCGATCTGCTGCGTGTGCAAGTCACCGCCATCGACACCTTGAAGAAAAAGCTCGGCACGCCGATGGGCCGCCAGAGCAAAGGCGTTCCGCAACCGTTCCTGGCTGATGCCTGGCGCAGCCAGTCTTCCCTGACCGGTCTCGAAGCCAGCCTCGCTGCCGCCAAGACCGTCTGGGAAGGTGTCGATAACAAGGGTCTGCGCAGCCTGCTGCCGAGCGAGCAAAAGCCTTTGGCCGACAAGATCGACGCTGCCTACGCCGCGTCTTTGAAACTGTTTGCCAGCACCCAGCGTTCGCTGACCGAAATGCTCGCTGACGACGCCGGTCGCCAGCAACTCAACGATCTCTATGACAGCCTCAACACCGTCCACCGTCTGCACGAGGGCGAACTGGCCAAGGCGCTGGGCATCCAACTGGGCTTCAACGCCAACGACGGTGACTGATGAGGGCGACTGCCATGCTGCGACGTCAGGCTTTGACTTTAGGTAGTTTGCTGCTCGGAGCAGTGACACTGGGCGGCTGGACGCTGTTCAAGCAAAAGGACAAAAGCCCGCTGCTGCTCTCGGCACGGGACGACACCGATGGCCAGCACTACGCCGTCGGTTATCGGCTGGACGGCACCCGGGTGTTTGCCACCCAGGTTGGCCAGCGCTGCCACGACATCATCAATCACCCGACACTGCCGATGGCGCTGTTCGTCGCCCGGCGTCCGGGCACCGAGAGCTATTTGATCGACTTGCGCGACGGCACGCTGCTGCAAACCGTGACATCGCAACCGAACCGGCACTTCTACGGTCACGCCGTGATTCACAAGAGTGGCGACTGGCTCTACGCCACCGAGAACGACACGACCGATCCCGGTCGCGGCTTGCTCGGTGTGTATAAGTTCGAAGGCGAACGGCTGGTGCATGCCGGTGAGATATCCACCCATGGCCTGGGCCCGCATCAGGTGTCGTGGATGCCCGACGGGGAAACCCTGGTGGTGGCCAACGGCGGGATTCGTACCGAGGCCGAAAGCCGCGTCGACATGAACCTCGACGCCATGGAGCCGAGCCTGGTCCTGATGCAACGGGACGGCACCCTGCTGAGCAAGGAAACCCTGGCCCAGCAAATGAACAGCGTGCGGCACCTGGCCATTGCCAGCGACGGCACCATCGTTGCCGGCCAGCAATTCATGGGGCCTGCCCACGAGTCCTCGGAGCTGCTGGCGATCAAGCGTCCGGGCCAACCGTTCGTGGCGTTCCCGGTGCCCGAGCATCAACTGCAGGCCATGGGGCATTACACCGCCAGCGTCGCGGTGCACAGTGATTTACGGCTGGTGGCCTTGACCGCGCCAAGGGGCAACCGCTTTTTCATTTGGGACCTGGACAGCGGCGAAGTGCGCCTGGACGCACCTCTTCCGGATTGCGCAGGGGTCGGCGCGGTGGCCGATGGTTTTGTCGTGACCTCGGGCCAGGGTCGATGCCGTTACTACGATTGCCGCCAGACCAATCTGGTTGCAAAACCGCTGGAGCTGCCCGCGGGGCTCTGGGACAACCATCTGCATCTGATGACCTGAACATTCCCTTGCAGGAGCTGGCTTGTCGGGTCGCCCCATCGCAGCGAAGGCATCAGAAAGATCGCCGCGAATCCAGCGACCCCTTCGCCGGCAAGCCGGCTCCTACGGTTCGCCCCCCTCTGAAACATCCATTGGAATCACCCTCTGAGTCGGGGTAAGGTTCCCGTCTGTCTCACCTGATTTTCTCCAAGGAACTGGAAATATGCTGCGTCGCCGCATGCTGATCATGTTGGGTGTTGTTCTGTTGATCGTGCTGGTCCTGGCCGGTTACAAAGCCTTCTCCATCTACACGATGATTCAAGGCTTCGCTGCGCCAAAACCACCGATCAGTGTCGCCGTGGCCACCGCCACCGAACAGCCGTGGCAGGCGCGTCTGCCGACCGTCGGCACACTCAAGGCATTACAGGGCGTGGACCTGAGTCTGGAGACCGACGGTACTGTCGTCGAGCTACAGTTCGAGTCAGGGCAGAAGGTCAAGGCCGGCCAACCCCTGCTGCGACTCGACAGCGCGGTGGAAAGTGCCCTGCTCGAAACCGCCCAGGCCGACCTGGGGCTGGCCCAACTCGATTACGGTCGCGGTAGCCAACTGGTAGGCAGCCAGGCCATTTCCAAAGGCGAGTTCGACCGACTCTCGGCAGTCCTGAAAAAGAGCAAAGCCACGGTCAATCAGCTCAAGGCGGCGCTGAGCAAGAAAAGCATCCTGGCACCGTTCAGCGGAACCATCGGCATACGTCAGGTCGACGTCGGCGACTATGTGGCCAGCGGCACCATGATCGCCACCCTGCAAGACCTCAGCAGCCTGTATGTCGACTTTTTCGTGCCCGAGCAGTCCGTGCCGAAAATCGCCATCGGCCAGCCGGTTGAAGTCATTGTCTCGGCTTATCCGACCCGGACCTTCCCCGGCACGATCAGTGCGATCAACCCGAAACTCGAGAACAGCACCCGCAACATGCAGGTCCGTGCGACGCTGGCCAACCCGGACGGCAAGTTGCTGCCGGGGATGTTCGCCAGTCTCCAGGTGATGCTGCCCGACCCGCAGGCGCACATTGTCGTGCCGGAAAGCGCGATTACCTACACGTTGTACGGTAACTCTCTGTATGTGGTCGCCCAGAAAAAGGCCGAAGACGGCAGCGTGGAAAAGGACGACAAAGGCCAGCCGGTCCTGATCGCCGAACGGCGTTTCATCGAAACCGGCGAGCGCCGTGACGGGCTGGTATTGATCACCAAAGGCGTGCAGAACGGCGAAAAAGTGGTTACAGCCGGCCAGATCAAACTGGACAACGGTGCGCACATCGCCATCAGCGACGACAAGACCCTAGCCGAGAAGATCAGTCAGCCGCGCGCTGACTGATCAAGGAACCCCCATGGCTTTTACCGATCCGTTCATCCGCCGCCCGGTGCTTGCCACCGTGGTCAGCCTGTTGATCGTACTGCTGGGCTTTCAGGCCTGGAGCAAGCTGCCGCTGCGTCAGTACCCGCAAATGGAAAATGCCCTGATCACCGTCACCACGGCCTATCCGGGGGCAAACGCCGAGACCATCCAGGGCTACATCACCCAACCGATGCAACAGAGCCTGGCCAGCGCCGAAGGCATCGACTACATGACGTCGGTCAGTCGCCAGAACTTCTCGGTGGTCTCGATCTACGCGCGCGTCGGCTCAAACAGCGATCGACTGTTCACCGAACTGCTGGCCAAGGCCAATGAGGTCAAGAACCGCCTGCCCCAGGACGCCGAAGATCCGGTCCTGAGCAAGCAGGCGGCCGACGCCTCGGCGTTGATGTACATCAGTTTCTTCAGCAAGGAGCTGAGCAACCCGCAGATTACCGACTATCTGTCGCGGGTCATCCAGCCGAAACTGGCAACCCTGCCGGGCATGGCCGAAGCCGAGATTCTCGGCAACCAGGTGTTCGCCATGCGCCTGTGGCTTGACCCGGTGAAGCTCGCCGGCTTCGGTCTGAGCGCCAGCGACGTGACCGATGCGGTGCGCAAGTACAACTTTCTTTCTGCCGCCGGTGAAGTGAAAGGCGAGTACGTCGTCACCAGCATCAACGCCAACACCGAACTCAAGTCCGCCGAGGCTTTCGCCGCGATCCCGCTCAAGGTCGAAGGCGACAGCCGTGTGCTGCTCCGGGATGTGGCGCGGGTCGAGATGGGGGCGGAAAACTACGACACCATCAGCTCTTTCGGTGGCACGCCCTCGGTGTACATCGGCATCAAGGCGACACCCGGTGCCAACCCGCTGGACGTGATCAAGGAAGTGCGCAAGATCATGCCGGACCTGCAAGCCCAGCTACCGCCGAATCTCAAGGGCGAAATTGCCTACGACGCCACACTGTTCATTCAGGCCTCAATCAATGAGGTCATCAAAACCCTGTTCGAAGCGGTGCTGATCGTGATCGTGGTCGTGTTCCTGTTCCTCGGTGCGCTGCGTTCGGTGGTGATCCCGGTGGTCACCATCCCGCTGTCGATGATCGGGGTGATGTTCTTCATGCAGATGATGGGGTACTCGATCAACCTGCTGACCCTGCTGGCAATGGTATTGGCCATCGGTCTGGTGGTGGATGACGCCATCGTGGTGGTGGAAAACATTCACCGCCACATCGAGGAAGGCAAGACGCCGCTGGACGCGGCCATCGAGGGCGCCCGGGAAATCGCCATGCCGGTGGTCTCGATGACCATCACCCTGGCAGCGGTGTATGCGCCGATCGGCTTCCTGACCGGTCTCACCGGAGCGCTGTTCAAGGAGTTCGCGCTGACCCTCGCCGGCGCGGTGGTCATCTCCGGCGTCGTCGCCCTGACGCTGTCGCCGATGATGTGCGCCCTGCTGCTGCGCCACGATGAAAACCCCAGCGGCCTGGCCCATCGCCTGGACAGGATTTTCGAAGGCCTGAAGCGCCGTTACCAAAGCATGCTGCACGGCACGCTCAACACCCGCCCGGTGGTGCTGGTGTTCGCCGTGATCGTGCTGTGCCTGATTCCGGCGCTGCTCAAGTTCACCAAATCGGAACTGGCACCGGATGAAGACCAGGGCATCATTTTCATGCTGGCCAATGCCCCGCAACCGACCAACCTTGACTACCTGAGCGCCTACACCGACGAGTTCATCACGATCTTCAAGGCGTTTCCCGAGTACTACTCTTCGTTCCAGATCAACGGCTTCAATGGCGTGCAATCCGGGGTCGGCGGCTTCCTGCTCAAGCCCTGGAACGAGCGCCACCGGACCCAGATGCAAATTCTGCCCGAGGTCCAGGCGAAACTGGCGGGCATCGCCGGGCTGCAGGTCTTCGGTTTCAACCTGCCGTCCCTCCCCGGCACTGGCGAGGGCCTGCCCTTCCAGTTCGTCATCAACACCGCCAACGATTACGAGTTGCTGCTGCAGGTGATGGACCGGGTGAAAAAGCGCGCGATGGAGTCCGGCAAGTTCGCTTTCGTCGATGTCGACCTGGCCTTCGACAAGCCAGAGGTCGTCGTGGATATCGATCGCGCCAAGGCGGCCCAGATGGGCGTGTCGATGCAGGACCTGGGCGGCACACTGGCCACCTTGCTGGGTGAAGCGGAAATCAACCGGTTCACCATCGAGGGTCGCAGCTACAAAGTCATTGCCCAGGTCGAACGAGCATTTCGCGATAACCCTGATTGGCTGAACAACTATTACGTCAAGAACAGCAAGGGTGAACTGCTGGCTCTGTCGACCCTGATCAGCGTGACTGATCGAGCGCGCCCTCGGCAATTGAACCAGTTCCAGCAACTCAACTCGGCCATTCTTTCCGGAGTGCCGCTGGTCAGCATGGGCGAAGCCATTGATGCCGTGCGCCAGATCGCCCGGGAAGAAGCCCCGGCGGGATTTGCCGTCGACTATGCCGGCGCATCGCGCCAATACGTGCAGGAAGGCAGTGCGCTGTGGGTCACCTTTGCCTTGGCATTGGCGATCATTTTCCTGGTGCTGGCCGCCCAGTTCGAAAGCTTCCGCGACCCGTTGGTGATTCTGGTCACGGTGCCGCTGTCGATCTGCGGCGCGTTGCTTCCGCTATTCCTCGGCTGGTCGAGCATGAACATCTACACCCAGGTCGGCCTGGTGACACTGATCGGTCTGATCAGCAAGCACGGGATCCTGATCGTCGAGTTCGCCAACCAGTTGCGCAAGGATAAAGGCCTGACACCCCGCGAGGCCGTAGAGGAAGCCGCAGCCATTCGTCTGCGCCCGGTGCTGATGACGACCGCCGCCATGGTTTTCGGCATGGTGCCGTTGATCATCGCCACGGGCGCGGGCGCAGTCAGCCGCTTCGATATCGGTACGGTGATCGCAACGGGGATGTCCATCGGAACGCTGTTTACGCTGTTTGTGTTGCCTTGCGTGTACACCTTGCTGGCTAAAACCGACAAGCGCTGATGCGAACGGTCGTTCCAACGCTCGGTGCGGGAACAGCAAAAAAAAGGCCTCGCACTTGCGAGGCCTTTTACCTGGGCTTCATTCTGTTCAACTTTGCGGCTTCAATCCCTGAGAGAGTCCGAACATGAACAGCAATAAATCATGGTCGGGATGGGTTGCCACGGATGCCTTGGCAACTCGCGGCAACGGACAATGGTCGTCACCGTGTACCGAGCTGAGAACTTGCATGCGGGGCTGCTCCCAGGCCGCCACCGCCAGTGAAGCGACTGCCAAGGCTCCCAGCAGAAACAAACCTCGCGCAACTTCGAGTTTCATCGCTATAAACCTTTGATAGCGCTGCCAAACGCCGTCTTGTAAAAGTAGTCGAGTTTGTTCCTGTCTGCCGTGCTGAACGACGAGTGGCGACGTACTTCAGGGGCCTGGGGTGCGATGTCCATTCCTGCTGCACTTTGCACTGCCATGCGGTCACCTCTTGCGTAAAACATAAACTCTCCACATGGAATAGAGCGGTAAAAAGTCCAGTTGTTCCTGAATCTGGAAACCGGCCTGTTCAAATTCGTTTTCTACAGTCGCGGCCGATAACACAAATCGGTTTTGGTAACCCTTCTGTCCACGGGCTTTCTCCGCGCGCTTGCGTTTCCAGGCTTTGAAATTGCCGTCCACCCATAACGAAAGGATCACGCTGTCGCGGGTCACGCGCACGAGTTCACGCAAGATGGCCAACCGATGCTCGGTTTCGCCGATGTGATGGAACAGACGCATGCAAAAAATGCTGTCAACGGCGTTATCAGGCAAGGCGATATCGAATGGGGACGTCTGCAAGGTCTGTACGCGTTTGACCACGTCGACCGGTTGCGCCTGCATGGCGATCTGCAGCAGGGCCTTGGAGTTGTCGGCACCGATGATCACGCGGTTGGTTTTTTCTGCCAGCAATGGCCAGTAGCGCCCCGCGCCGCAGGGCAAATCGAGAACCAGCCCCGGATCGCCCGCCAGCGCCAGAGCCTTGCGTGCCAATTGCTCGTCCCGCCAGTGGGACAGACGGCGCCCAAGCCCATCCGTTTGCTTGCGCAGGGTTCGTTGAGCGTGCTGGTCGTCATACTTCTCGGAGAACGCCAGCTTGATCGGGCCATCTGCCATTATCAAAGACTCCTGCTCTCGTGGTACCGACCACCATAGGTAGGGACTTGTCGGCGTCAGGTCATGCCTTTGTGAAAAAAACAGTTAAGTGAAACGCCAAATCATTTCGAAGTTTTACTGGATAACGTTTTGCTGAATAACCAGGAAGGGCCGTGAAGAGGGATCAGTTCACAGTCGAGGCCTTCAACTGCACTTCAAAACGACAGCCATTGGGTTCCATGGTCGTCAGGCTGACGCTCCAGCCCTGGTTTTCGCAAATTCGCTGGACCAAAGACAGCCCAAGCCCAAGGCCCTCACCGCGCTTTTCGGTGCCCCGGACGAAAGGTTCGAACATGGCTTCACGTTTTTCTTCGGGAATGCCGACGCCACTGTCCTCGACCAGGAACCCATTACTCGTGAGCGTCAAGCGGATGAACCCGTGCTCGGTGTAATGCAGCGCGTTTCGCAGCAGGTTGCCCATGACCGCGTGCAGGAGCGTGGCGTTGTAACCGGTGGCGGGTGGGTTACCCGGCTCGAAGATCAACTCGAGCCCCTTCTCCTCGATCGGCTCGCGCCACAGATTGAGTAGCCCATCGGCCACCTGACGAACGGATTGCTGTGGCGCCATGCTGGCGTCTTCACGCTGAGCGCGGGCCAGCATCAGGAAGGTCTGAACCAGTTCGCGCATCTCCTCACACGCGCGAGCAATGCGTTCGACCTGAGCACGGCCACGCTGATCGATCCCGGGATTTTCCAACAACAACTCGCAGGAACTGGCCAGCACCATCAAGGGCGTACGCAGTTCGTGGCTGACGTCACTGGTAAACAGCCGCTCCCGGGTCAATGCCTGCCGCAGCCGTCCAAGCGTGGCGTCGAAAGCCACCGCCAGCTCGCCCACTTCGTCGGCGGCGTAATCCGGCGCCAGAGGCGGCGCCAAACCCAACAGTTGGTCACGATGACGTACCTGACGGGCCAGGCGCACCACCGGTGCCATTACCTTGCGCGCCAGGACCCAGCCGAGGAAAACCGCCAGCGCCAGGCTGAGCACGAAGCCCACCAGCACCACGGCAAACAGGACCCGTTCGCGCTCTTCGAAGTCGCTCTGGTCCTTCAACAGCACATACCGCCGTCCGTCGACAATTTCGACTATCGCGTGGTACGACAGATTCTCGCGGAACACTTCGTGAAAACCCGCGTCCAGGTGCCGCAGATCCCTGGGCAGCTCGAAGTCGCCATGCCCGCCACTGAAATAGAACAACTGGTCCGGTTCAGGGCGATGGCGCCATTCCTCGATGTTGTCCATCAGTAACAGGCGTTGCAGGTCGCCACCCAGGCTTGCCGAAATCAGCTTTGCCTCCACCAGGTGTACGGTGGCGATAATGCCGATGGCAAAGGCGCCCGCCACCAATGCGCTCATCAACGCGAAGGCAATGATGATGCGTTGGGAAAGGCTCTGTTTAAACTCCATCACGGCCCTCGGCCAAGCGGTAACCCACGCCGTGCACCGTTTGCAGCAACGGCTTGGCGAACGGCTTGTCGATCACTTGACGCAACTGATGAACGTGGCTACGCAGACTGTCACTGTCCGGGCAGTCATCGCCCCACAGTGCTTCTTCGAGTATTTCCCGGCGCAGCACATGAGGGCTTTTCTGCATCAGCACAGCGAGCAACTTCAGGCCCACTGGATTGAGCTTGAGCAAGCGACCCTGGCGCGTGACTTCCAGCGTATCGAGGTCGTAGCTCAAGTCGCCGACCTGCAAGGTGCGGCGACCTCCACCCTGGGTACGGCGCATGACCGCCTCAATGCGCGCGGCCAGTTCTGACAGGGCAAAGGGCTTGATCAGGTAATCATCGGCACCGGACTTGAAGCCTTGCAGCCGGTCATCCAGTTGATCGCGTGCGGTGAGCATGATCACCGGCGTATCGCGACGGGCGTCTTCGCGAAGGCGTTTGCACAAGGTGTAGCCGTCGATACCGGGCAGCATGATGTCGAGCACGATCAAGTCGTAATGTTCGGTGGCCGCCAGGTGCAGGCCCGACAAACCGTCCTGCGCGCAATCCACGGTGTAACCCTTGAGCCCCAGGTAATCAGCCAGATTGGCGAGGATATCGCGGTTGTCTTCAACCAATAAAATTCGCATCGGCATCTCCTCCGTATACAGTAACCGCCGTCTTGGCCCGCGCAGCTTAAGGCCAAGTGTTGCTCACGGCTAGGGCCGCAGGACGCAGAGTCGACTTACGCGACCAAAGCAGCCAATTTACGAGTTTTTCACCCCCGAGTCACAAGCCCGCGACCGCGCCGCAAGCTGGTCGTGATTGGACATAAGGAATAGTGCGCTGGGCCTATTGATCGCCTCCGGTCTGAGTGCTCACTGCTTGCCCCTCGCGCCGTTCCTGCTGCAATTGATGACGACGTCCAACCATTGCCCCTGAACCTATCCAGACAACCGGATCGACATCAAATCCGGTAATGGCTGCGATGGCGCGGTGAAGTACACTGACCAGGCTATTGGCGAGTTTCTCGATCAGGCTCGCAAAAAGCCCCGGTTCGACAATACAATCTCTATCCTCGTCGCCGACCTTACCGCCGGCAGCACATGCTGCCGCCGAGCGTCGTCGTTGGCCATTATCAGCATCTGGGCCTGTTCGACGGCAAAAACCTGGCGATTCTGAGTCCCCGTCAGAGGCTGCGGCGTCACGATGAAGATTGACCGAGAGTCGCGAATCCACGGCCACTGACCCGCTGATCAACCAGGCAATCACCGATTACCAAACCGCCGGTTATGGCTACAAGCAACAGCTGCTTGACTGGAAAGCGCCCATGGAGGGCACCGATCAAGTCAGCGAACGTTAACCGAAAGGCCCCGGGCTGATGCCCCGGGGCTTTTTCAATTGTTCAGGATCCATCATGTCATCAACCGTTGTCCGCCCTGCCTCTCGCCCGCTCAATTTTTGGGTGTGCCTGGGCGTTCCCGCCATCACGGCGCTCATTCTTGTCCTGCTGGAACTGACTTCCCTGGACATGGATCTCGCCAGATTGTTCTATGACCCGGTAGCCGGTGAGTTCATCGGCAAGCACAGCTACTTCCTGGAAAACATCTTGCACGACCGCGCCAAGCAAGTGGTCATCGCGTTTTCGGTGTTCGCCATCCTCGGTTTCATTGCTTCGTTCTTTATGGTCAAACTCAAGCCGCTCAAACGGGAACTGGGTTGCCTGGTGCTGTCCCTGGGTTTGGCGACCTCTTTTGTCACCCCGATGAAAGCGGTGACGGCGGTGCAATGCCCGTGGAGTCTTGAGCAATTCGGCGGGCACGAGACCTACAGTGAATTGTTGAGCCCTCGCCCGCACACCGATAAACCGGGTCGCTGCTGGCCCGGCGGTCATGCGGCAACCGGCTTCACACTGTTTGCCCTGTTCTTCGTATTGCGCGACCGTCGGCCGCGCATGGCGCGCGCTGCGCTTGCCTTCGCCTTTGCCCTGGGCTCGGTGTTTTCCATCGGCAGGATGATGCAGGGTGCACACTTTTTCTCGCACAACGTGTGGACGGCAGTTTTCTGCTGGCTGATCTGTTTGGGGTCGTATTACTACATTCTTTATCGGCCAGCGATGAAGGCGCAACGCGAGGCAAAGGCAGCACCGGTCAGATCCTGATCGGACGCCATCGCGGGCACACCGCGCACCCACACTGGAGCGCGGCCTGCCCGCGGTGGTGGCGACGCGATCTACCGAGTCTCCAATGTGAAGCCAATAAAAAACCCCGCCTGCTTTCGCAGGCGGGGTTTTTTCGTACGGGGTAAGGCTGGCTTACATCATGCCGCCCATGCCGCCCATGCCGCCCATGTCTGGCATGCCGCCGCCAGCTGGTGCGTCTTCCTTGATCTCGGCGATCATGGCTTCGGTGGTGATCATCAGGCTGGCAATCGACGAAGCCGCTTGCAGAGCCGAACGAGTCACTTTGGCCGGGTCCAGGATACCCATTTCGATCATGTCGCCGTATTCGCCGGTCGCGGCGTTGTAACCGAAGTTACCTGCGCCTTGCTTGACCTTGTCGACTACAACGCTTGGCTCGTCGCCGGAGTTGGCAACGATCTGACGCAGCGGCGCTTCTACAGCGCGACGCAGCAACTGGATGCCCACGTTCTGGTCATCGTTGTCGCCTTTCAGCTCGCTGATGGCTTGCAGGGCACGAACCAGTGCCACGCCGCCGCCAGGTACCACGCCTTCTTCAACGGCTGCACGGGTAGCGTGCAGGGCGTCTTCAACGCGGGCTTTCTTCTCTTTCATTTCTACTTCGGAGCCAGCGCCAACCTTGATCACTGCTACGCCGCCGGACAGCTTGGCCAGACGCTCTTGCAGTTTTTCACGGTCGTAGTCCGAGGAAGTTTCAGCAACCTGGGCGCGAATCTGGGTGATGCGCGCTTCGATGTCGCCTTGTACGCCAGCACCGTCAACGATGATGGTGTTTTCCTTGGACAGGGTGACGCGCTTGGCATTACCCAGGTGCTCCAGGGTAGTGCTTTCCAGGCTCAGACCGATCTCTTCGGAGATCACGGTACCGCCGGTCAGAACAGCGATGTCCTGCAGCATGGCCTTGCGACGGTCGCCGAAGCCTGGAGCCTTGACGGCTGCGACTTTAACGATGCCACGCATGTTGTTCACAACCAGAGTCGCCAGGGCTTCGCCTTCAACGTCTTCGGCCACGATCAGCAGTGGACGGCCGGCTTTGGCAACGGCTTCCAGCACTGGCAGCATTTCGCGGATGTTCGAGATTTTCTTGTCGACCAGCAGGATCAGCGGACCGTCGAGTTCGGCAGTCATGGTTTCCGGCTTGTTGACGAAGTACGGGGACAGGTAGCCACGGTCGAACTGCATGCCTTCTACAACCGACAGTTCGTTTTCCAGGCCCGAGCCTTCTTCAACGGTGATCACGCCTTCTTTACCGACTTTTTCCATGGCTTCGGCAATGATGTCGCCGATGGAGCTGTCGGAGTTGGCGGAGATGGTGCCGACCTGAGCGATTGCCTTGGTGTCAGCGCATGGCTTGGACAGGCCTTTCAGTTCTTTGACGATCGCGATGGTCGCTTTGTCGATACCGCGCTTCAGGTCCATCGGGTTCATGCCGGCAGCGACGGCTTTCAGGCCTTCGTTGACGATCGATTGAGCCAGAACGGTAGCGGTGGTGGTGCCGTCGCCCGCGTCATCGTTGGCACGGGAGGCAACGTCTTTGACCAGCTGCGCGCCCATGTTTTCGAAACGGTCTTTCAGTTCGATTTCTTTGGCTACGGAAACGCCATCCTTGGTGATGGTCGGAGCGCCGAAGCTCTTCTCGATGATCACGTTACGGCCTTTCGGGCCCAGGGTCGCTTTTACTGCGTCGGCCAGGACGTTAACGCCGGTCAGCATTTTCTTGCGGGCGGAATCGCCGAATTTAACTTCTTTAGCAGCCATGATCGATATTCCTTAAATACTTTGTAGTAGCGGGAAAATGAGCGGGGAATCAGCCTTCGACAACAGCGAGGATTTCGTTCTCGCTCATTACCAGCAGGTCTTCGCCATCGACTTTCACAGTGTTGCTGCCGGAGTAAGGACCGAACACAACCTTGTCGCCCACTTTCACGGACAGTGCACGCACTTCACCGTTTTCCAGTACGCGGCCGTTGCCTACAGCGAGGATTTCGCCGCTGTTGGCTTTTTCAGCAGCCGAACCTGGCAGGACGATACCGCCAGCGGTTTTCTTTTCTTCTTCGCTGCGACGGATGACGACGCGGTCATGCAGAGGACGAAGCTTCATTGTCGATCTCTCCTAATTGTGGTTTTCATCGGCCGGTGTGGTCCCGGCGGGTTTAACAAAGTCCGGCGGTGCCGGGTGCGGTTCGTCGAGCGAACCGCGGAAGTCTGTCTGGCTTATCACCAGAAACCTTGCGGTGACCGTTACATAAGGGCGCATAAGGTTATTACAAGGGCGGCGATCGAAAAAATTTCATCTCGATGCTCCGCAAACGAACACGGCACCCGAAGGTGCCGTGTCGATATAGGGCGTTACTTGGTATCGCGGTGTTCGAATTCGCCTTCGATCACGTTGGGCTCGCGGCCCAACGGTTCGCGTGGCGCAGGGCCGCCGCGGGACTGAAGGTCATCGGCGAAGGCGCGTTGACGGATCGCTTGTTCCTCGGCGCGCTGACGCATTTTGTTGGCCACCAGCCGACGGGAGAGCGGCAGCAGCATGATCAGACCCAGCACGTCGGTGACGAAGCCGGGCAGGATCAACAGACCGCCAGCCAGGGCCAGCATCAGACCTTCGAGCATGGTCTGGGCGGGCAGTTCGCCTCGATTCAGACTTTCACGGGCACGCAACGCAGTTGCCAGGCCGGCGATCCGCAGCACGAACACGCCGAGCATCGAGCCGAGAATGATCAGCAGCAGGGCCGGGAAAAACCCGATCGCCCCGGCCACCTTGACGAAAACGAACAGCTCCAAAACCGGGAGCAGTACAAAGAGCAACAGAAAAGGGCGCATCAAATGGTTCCTCAACGCAAGAATGCCTTGCCAGTAATCCCTAGATGACGTCGCCGTTTCGTGAATTCAAGCGTCGGCTACTTCATTTTTCGGCCAATGCTCGGCGTGAGCCAGGAAAACCAAGGCTTCGCGAACTTGTGTCGGCGTATTACACAGTGCCGGGAATGCCAGCCAGTAGAGTCCCTGGCCAATGCGCAGATGCATGCCCTCACTGTCGATGCCAACCATCTGTGCCGCTACGGTTTTCGGCAATCCGCTCAAATCGACGTAATGGGCAATGGCCTTGGCGTGATCGGCATTCATGTGTTCGACCATGCTCACTTCGGCCTTGCCGGCAAAAGGGTTGACCAGGGTCAGTTCGTTGACCCAGTGAATGGCGCCGAAACCGCCGATGTAACGATGGCGCACGGGCTTGAGCACCCAGAAATCGAAATCATGGGCCTGATGATAGTTCTGCGATTCAGGAAAATAGCGATAGTAACGTTCAGCGGCCGCTTCGATGGCCGCCTCGTCCTCAAGCTGTTGCGCCTCAGCCAGGTAAGTCAGACGGCCGACGGCTTGTACATCTTCAGCCCCACGCTCCCCGACAAAGAGCGAGCATTTCGGGTCTTTTTGCAGGTTATGGGTGTGCTGGGCGATACGGCTGATGAGGATCAGCGGCCGGCCCTGCTCGTCCAGGCAATAAGGAACCACGGAACCGAATGGAAAACCGGGCATCGCTTTGGAGTGCGTGGAGAGCACCCCACGGTATTCCTTGAGCAGCAATTCTCGTGCATGCTTGGCAGCTTCAACGCTCAATTTATGACTCCTTATATAGAATCCGTCACAAAAGCGGACAGGCGATCGCCAATAGATCCAGATCGCCATCGGGGCAGTTCTCATGTGCAGCCAGGCCACGTCGGGCGCAGATCGAGAGGCTCTCTACAAGGAAACCACTCCAGACCTGCTACCGGGGCATGCGAATGCAACTCACTGACAAAGTAATCATTATCACTGGCGGTTGCCAGGGTTTAGGCCGCTCCATGGCCGAGTATTTCGCCGACAAGGGCGCAAAACTGGCGCTGGTGGACCTTAACCAGGACAAGCTCGACGACGCCGTGGCGGCCTGCAAGGCCAAGGGTGTCGAAGCCCGCGCCTACCTGTGCAACGTCGCCAACGAAGAACAAGTGACTCACATGGTGGCCCAGGTCGCCGAAGACTTCGGCGCGATCCATGGACTGATCAATAACGCCGGGATCCTGCGTGACGGCCTGCTGCTCAAGGTCAAGGATGGCGAAATGACCAAGATGAGCCTGGCCCAATGGCAAGCGGTCATCGACGTCAACCTGACCGGTGTGTTCCTGTGCACCCGTGAAGTCGCGGCGAAAATGGTCGAGCTGAAGAACAGCGGCGCGATCATCAATATCTCCTCGATTTCCCGTGCCGGCAACGTCGGTCAGACCAACTACTCCGCCGCCAAGGCCGGTGTTGCAGCCGCCACCGTGACCTGGGCCAAGGAACTGGCGCGCTACGGCATTCGTGTCGCCGGCATTGCGCCAGGCTTTATCGAAACCGAAATGACCCTGGGCATGAAACCGGAAGCGCTGGAGAAGATGACGTCTGGAATTCCGCTCAAGCGCATGGGCAAACCGCAAGAGATCGCCCATTCGGCGGTGTACATCTTCGAGAACGACTACTACACCGGGCGGATCCTGGAAATGGATGGCGGGTTGCGCATCTAAAGCCCACGCAAAACAACGGTAGGAGCGAGTTTGCTCGCGATGGACTTGATGGCGATGCGTTTTTCCAGAAAAAACGCGTCATCGTTTACGTCCATCGCGAGCAG
This sequence comes from Pseudomonas sp. TE12234, assembly GCF_054061835.1. NCBI lineage: Bacteria > Pseudomonadati > Pseudomonadota > Gammaproteobacteria > Pseudomonadales > Pseudomonadaceae > Pseudomonas > Pseudomonas sp. TE12234. The sequence goes on along the minus strand of NZ_JBSSEP010000021.1, from coordinate 23,863 downwards.
GCTCGCTCCTACAGACCGCACATCAATCGTCGCTGACAGTGATGTTCGGCATCGCCGGCGTCGCAGCTTCCTGCAACACGATGCGCGCGCCGACATGGCGGGCGAGCTCCTGGTAGACCAGCGCAATCGGGCTGTCCGGCTCGGCGATCACCGTTGGCTTGCCACCGTCGGCCTGTTCACGGATAGCCATCGCCAGCGGCAATGAGGCCAGCAGTTCAACGCCATACTGGTTGGCCAACTTCACACCACCGCCCTCACCGAACAGATGCTCGGCATGTCCGCAGTTGGAGCAGATGTGCACGGCCATGTTTTCCACCACGCCGAGCACCGGAATGTTCACTTTGCGGAACATTTCCACGCCCTTGCGCGCGTCGAGCAAGGCCAGGTCTTGCGGCGTGGTAACGATCACCGCACCGGCCACAGGGACTTTCTGCGCCAGCGTCAGCTGGATGTCACCGGTGCCTGGCGGCATGTCGATCACCAGGTAATCCAGATCGCCCCATGCGGTCTGTGTCACCAGTTGCAACAAGGCACCGGAGACCATCGGCCCACGCCAGACCATCGGCGTGTTGTCGTCGGTCAGGAACGCCATGGACATCACTTCGACACCATGGGACTGGATCGGCACGAACCATTTCTGATCCTTGATCTGCGGCCGGATGCCTTCGGCGATGCCGAACATGATGCCCTGGCTTGGACCGTAAATGTCCGCATCCAGAATGCCCACTTTGGCGCCTTCGCGAGCCAGCGCCAATGCCAGGTTGGCAGCAGTGGTGGATTTGCCCACGCCCCCCTTGCCGGACGCCACGGCGACCACGTTCTTGACGTTGGCCAGGCCGGGAATCTGAGCCTGGGCCTTGTGCGCGGCAATCACGCTGGTGATCTCGACACGCGCAGTCGTCACGCCGTCCAGGCCTTCGATAGCCATCTGCAACATTTGCGCCCAGCCACTTTTGAACAGGCCGGCGGCATAGCCCAGTTCGAGCTGGACGCTGACGCGGTCGCCAGCAATATCGATGCTGCGCACACATCCGGCGCTGACCGGGTCCTGGTTCAGATAAGGGTCGGTGTACTGGCGAAGAACGGCTTCCACCGCTGCGCGATTGACGGCGCTCATGGGCAACTCCGATAACAAGACTGGAAAATCAGGCGGGTATCCTACGCCGGACACGGATTTGTGGCGAGGCTGGAAAGTTGCCTGTGGCGAGAGGGCTTGCCCCCCGTTGGGGCGCGAAGCGGCCCCGAATAAACCCACACCGTGTTCAAGACTTGACTCATTCGCCTTCTCGCAGCCATCGGGGGCAAGCCCCCTCGCCACATAAAGCGCATTTGCAACACAACTCCCCCGAGCCACGGGGTGAAAAATCTGCGCCAGCCCTTTATAGTGACCGACCTCCGTTTCATCAAGTAGCCGAGCCCCATGTCCGAGCCACGCAAGATTCTCGTCACCAGCGCCCTGCCCTATGCCAATGGTTCGATCCATCTCGGCCATATGCTGGAATATATCCAGACCGATATGTGGGTGCGCTTCCAGAAGCACCGCGGCAACCAATGCATTTATGTCTGCGCCGACGACGCCCACGGTTCGGCGATCATGCTGCGCGCGGAAAAGGAAGGCATCACCCCGGAACAACTGATCGCCAACGTCCAGGCTGAACATAGCGCCGACTTTGCCGATTTCCTGGTGGACTTCGACAACTTCCACTCCACTCACGCCGAAGAAAACCGTGAGCTGTCGAGCCAGATCTACCTGAAGCTGCGGGACGCCGGGCACATCGCTACCCGCTCGATCACCCAGTATTTCGACCCGGAAAAGAAAATGTTCCTGGCCGACCGCTTCATCAAGGGCACTTGCCCGAAATGCGGTACCGAAGACCAGTACGGCGATAACTGCGAAAAATGCGGCGCGACCTACGCACCGACCGACCTGAAAGATCCGAAGTCGGCGATTTCCGGTGCCACCCCGGTACTCAAGGATTCCCAGCATTTCTTCTTCAAGTTGCCGGACTTCCAGGAAATGCTGCAAACCTGGACCCGCAGCGGCACCCTGCAAGACGCCGTCGCCAACAAGATCGCCGAGTGGCTGGACGCGGGCCTGCAACAGTGGGACATCTCCCGCGATGCGCCGTACTTCGGTTTCGAGATCCCCGACGAGCCGGGCAAATACTTCTACGTCTGGCTGGACGCACCGATCGGCTACATGGCGAGCTTCAAGAACCTGTGCAACCGCACGCCGGAGCTGGACTTCGATGCGTTCTGGGGCAAGGACTCCACCGCCGAGCTGTATCATTTCATCGGCAAGGACATCGTCAACTTCCACGCCCTGTTCTGGCCAGCGATGCTTGAGGGTGCGGGTTACCGCAAGCCGACCGGCATCAACGTGCACGGCTACCTGACCGTCAACGGCCAGAAAATGTCCAAGTCCCGCGGCACGTTCATCAAGGCCCGGACCTATCTGGACCACCTGTCGCCGGAATACCTGCGCTACTACTACGCGGCCAAGCTGAGCCGTGGCGTCGATGACCTCGACCTGAACCTCGAAGACTTCGTGCAGAAGGTCAACTCCGACCTGGTGGGCAAAGTCGTCAACATCGCCAGCCGTTGCGCCGGCTTCATCCACAAAGGCAATGCCGGCGTGATGGTCGACACCAACGCCGCGCCGGAACTGACCGATGCGTTCCTGGCCGCCGCGCCAGGCATTGCCGACGCCTATGAAGCCCGAGACTTCGCCCGCGCCATGCGCGAGATCATGGGCCTGGCCGACCGCGCCAACGCCTGGATCGCCGACAAGGCACCGTGGTCGCTGAACAAACAGGAAGGCAAGCAGGACGAGGTCCAGGCCATCTGCGCCACGGGCGTCAATCTGTTCCGCCAACTGGTGATCTTCCTCAAGCCGGTCCTGCCGCTGCTGGCCGCCGACGCCGAGGCGTTCCTCAATGTCGCCCCGCTGACCTGGAACGACCATGCGACCTTGCTCGGCAACCATCAGCTGAACGAGTTCAAGGCGCTGATGACCCGTATCGACCCGGTCAAAGTGCAAGCCATGACCGATGCTTCGAAAGAAGACCTGACCGCCAGTCAGACCGATACCGGCGCAGCTGCACCGGCCGGCAATGGCGAACTGGCCAAGGACCCGCTGTCACCGGAAATCGATTTCGACACCTTTGCGGCGGTCGACCTGCGCGTCGCCCTGATCGTCAAGGCCGAACACGTGGAAGGGGCCGACAAGCTGTTGCGCCTGACCCTCGACATCGGTGACGAGCAACGCAACGTATTCTCCGGCATCAAGAGTGCTTACCCGGACCCGTCCAAGCTCGATGGTCGGCTGACCATGATGATCGCCAACCTCAAGCCCCGCAAAATGAAGTTCGGGATCTCCGAGGGCATGGTGATGGCGGCGGGTCCCGGCGGTGAAGAAATCTACCTGCTGAGCCCTGACAGCGGCGCCAAGCCTGGCCAGCGGATCAAGTAAGGTCACTGCGGCCAATCGATCCCACAGTCGTGCCTGGCGCGACTGTGGGATTTTCATGTCTGGCCCACCCTCCGCCCTTGCCGGATAATGCCTAAGCTTTTTAGACCGCTTTCGTTAAAAAGCCCCGTTCTAGCCGGCACGATCATGACCGAAACGCTCCTTACACTTGTCAGTGCAGCCTTGATCAACAACCTCGTGTTGCACTGGCCGCTGGGCGTCGATCCGCTGTTGGGCAGCGAACGCCAGCAGGTCCATGCACTCGGCATCGCGACCACCTGCTTGATGCTGATCGCCGGCATACTCGGCTACGCGCTCTACCACTGGTTGCTGGTGCCGCTGGACATGGCATCACTGCGCCTGTTTGTGTTTCTGCCATTGAGCGTGTTGTTGATCACTCCGTTGCTGAAATTGCTGGGGAGGATGCTCCCGACACTTTCCTTCGATGGTCTCTGGCTGTTGCTGCTGGGCAATGCGGGCGTGCTTGGCGTAGCGCTGCTCAACGTCGAGGATGACCATGGATTCTTTCACGCCACGGCCATGAGCCTGGGTGCCGGGCTGGGCTTCTGGCTGGTGCTGAGCCTGTTTCAAGACCTGCGCCAACGCACACTCAATAATGATATCCCCCTGCCCTTCCGCGGCTTGCCGATCGATCTGATCAGCGCCGGCCTGATCGCGGTGGCCTTTCTCGGATTCAGCGGACTGATCAAAACATGAGTCTGATTCAAAGCATCGACGCCCTCTTGCCACAGACTCAATGCGGCAAGTGCGGCCATCCCGGATGCAAGCCCTACGCCGAAGGCATCGCCAACGGCGAGCCCATCAACAAGTGCCCGCCGGGCGGCAGCGAAACCATCAACGCCCTGGCCGAACTGCTGCACATACCGGTGCTGGAACTGGACACCAGCCGTGGTTCGGCTCCGGCGCAGATCGCCTATATTCGCGAGGCGGAATGCATTGGTTGCACCAAATGCATCCAGGCCTGCCCGGTAGACGCCATCGTCGGCGCGGCCAAACTGATGCACACAGTCATCATCGACGAGTGCACCGGTTGCGACCTCTGCGTGGCACCCTGCCCGGTCGATTGCATTGAAATGCGTCCGTTGCCGATATCCACAGTGCTGCCGATTGTTGGAGGCCTGGCATTCAGCCTTGAAGAGCAACGCGCCCGCACCGCCAAACGCAATCGGGCACGGCGCCGTTTCGAGCAGCGCAATGCGCGGTTGCAGCGTGAAGAAGAAATGAAGGCCGCCGAACGCCAGGCCCGGGCGCAACGTGCCGCCCAACCCAGCGTAGCGACGCTCGACCCGGTGCACGCCGCCCTTGAACGCGTGCGCGCCCAGAAGGCCGCCACTGCCGACGCAGCATTGAAAAAAGCCAAGATCGATCTGGCGATGAGCCGGGCGCAATTGAACAAATCGCTCAAGGCCTTCGGCCATCCGCCGACCTTCGAGCAGCAATCGCAACTGATCGTCCTGCAACAGCAGTTCGAGGCGGCCGAGCAAGCCTTGATGCAGCTGGAAAATACCGCTGTGCCCGCCCCGGCGCCCGCCGTTACACCAGTAAAAGATGCCGATCTGAAACGGGCCAAGATCCAGCTGGCCATGCGCCGCGCCGAACTCAAGAAAGCTCAGACCCATCAAGCGCCCACTGAACAGATCGAAACGCTGGAGCGCGCGCTCAGCGAGGCCGAGCAAGCCTTGCATGCCGCCGAAGCCCTCAGTGAACAACCCTTGCCTGACCTGGCTCGCGTGGAAAAGCGTCCGATCGACAGCCAGCTTCGGCAACTGAAGACCGAACTGGCCTATGCCAGGGCCGACGTCAGCAAACTCGAACGTCGCGCCGATACTCCCGCCGAACTGATGGAAAAGGCCCGCGCTCGCCTGCAGGAAGCCGAGCGTCAGGTGAACGCCCATGTCACCCCTTGAACCGGTCGACGAGCGCCTTCAGCAGGCCATGCAGCGGGTGCTCCTGGCTACGTTGCCGGGCACGCTCGCGTTGTTCTGGCTGTATGGCTGGGGGGTCCTGATCAATCTGGTTCTGGCGGCAGTGGGCGCTCTGGCCGCTGAAGCGGCTGTGCTGAAGTTGCGCAAGCGCTCACTCAAGCCAAGCCTGAGCGACGGCAGTGCATTGGTCAGCGCGACATTGCTGGCCCTGGCTCTGCCGCCTTACTGCCCTTGGTGGTTGACGGTCAGTGCCGCCACTTCAGCCATGCTGTTCGGCAAGCACTTGTATGGCGGCGTCGGCAAGAATCCATTCAATCCGGCAATGCTTGGTTTTGCCTTGGTGCTGGTGACGTTTCCGCAACAAATGACGCACTGGCCAACCTCCCACGGCATGGACCTGATGGGTGGCCTTCAGCAGGTTTTCAGTATTGGTCAGTTGCCGGATGCCTGGGTTCAGGCCACGGCGCTGGACAGCTTGCGGATCAACAAAAGCCTGACCATGGATGAACTGTTCGCTACCAACCCTGCATTTGGCCATTTCGGTGGTCGAGGTGTGGAATGGGTGAATCTGGCGTTTCTGGCGGGCGGCGCGTTTTTGCTGCAACAGCGCGTGTTCAGTTGGCACGCGCCGGTTGGCATGCTCGCCAGCCTGTTCGTTATCAGTTTGTTGTGCTGGAACGGTTCGGGCTCCGATTCCCATGGTTCGCCTCTGTTTCACCTGCTCAGCGGCGCCAGCATGCTGGGCGCGTTTTTCATCGTTACGGAACCGGTGTCCGGCGCGAAAAGCCCCGGCGCCCGACTGCTGTTTGGCGTGGGTGTCGGGCTGCTGACATATTTGATTCGCACCTGGGGTGGTTACCCCGACGGCGTGGCGTTTGCCGTGCTGATGATGAACCTGTGTGTACCGGCGCTGGAGCGGCTTGTCGCGTCCAGGCAGGAGCGGACAGTGCCATGAACAAAGTATCGAGTGTTGCGATCCTGGCACTGCTGGCATGCCTTGGTATTGGCGCGACGTACTTTGTGCAGCACAGCAGTGCTTCGCGTATTGCGGCCGAGCAGCGCCTGATCGACAGTCGCAACCTCCTGGACCTGCTGCCGCCTGACAGTTATGACAATCAACCTCTGGAAAAACCGCTCATGCTCGAAGACACAGCGCTGGCCAATAGCACAGTGCTGAGTGGTTACCTGGCAAGCAAATCCGGCCAACCCTGCGCGGTTTTGCTGCGTAGCCAGACCCTGGGCTACGCCGGTGCCATCGAGTTGCTGATCGCCATCGACGCCCATGGCAGGTTGGTAGGGGTCAAAACCCTGAAGCAATCGGAAACGCCGGGACTTGGCGCCCGGATCGCCGATTGGCCCAACGCCTGGCTGCAAGTGTTTTCCGGCAAGTCTCGTACGGATCCGGGCGATAACGGCTGGGCGCTGAAAAAGGATCAGGGACAATTCGATCAGATCGCGGGGGCGACCATCACTTCAAGGGCGGTGATTAACGCCACCCATGACGCACTGCGCTATTTCGATGAGCACCGGCAAGCTCTGCTTGGGGAGGCGTCCCATGATTAAGTCACCGTTTCTGCGGAACTCGCTGATGCTGGCACCACTGATTGGCGCTACCGACTCACTGGTGACCGCTGCGGGTGTGTGGCTGATGTTCATGGCGGTCACCAGTGCTTTTGGCCTGAGCATGAACGCGTTGCGGCCCCGACTGCTGTCCGCAACACACCTTTTGGCGAGCGTGCTGATCGCTGCGACATTAACCAGTTGTGCAGAACTCGGCGCACAAGCCTGGTCGCTGCAATGGCATCAACAAATGGGCGTGTATGCAGGCTTGATCGCGGTGCAATGTGTCCTGTTGGAACACTCCGGTTATTTCCAGAGCTCACTGGCCGATCGCTTGCGCATGTGCGGTGTGTTCGGTGTGCTGATGGCGGGCCTGGGCCTGCTACGCGAGCTGATTGGCTACGGGACTATCGCTCGCCATCTGCCTTGGCTCGCCGGTACGCCGCAAGCGGATTGGCAGGGCTGGGCATTGACCGCCGATGGTGGCTTGCGCTTGGCCACACTGGCCCCGGGAGGATTCATTCTGTTGGGAATGCTGGTTGCCGGTTGGCAGATCTGGCACCGTCCAGCACCTTAAACTGACCGCTTTCGAGGAAACGTACCGCCCATGAATGCCGCAAAACGTCTGGAAATTTTCCGCAGACTGCATGAAGACAACCCGGAACCAAAGACCGAACTGGCCTACTCATCACCGTTCGAGTTGCTGATCGCGGTGATTCTTTCGGCACAATCGACCGATGTCGGCGTCAACAAGGCCACGGCAAAGCTGTTCCCGGTTGCCAACACCCCGGCGGCGATTTACGCCTTGGGCGTCGAAGGGTTGTCGGAATACATCAAGACCATCGGCCTGTACAACAGCAAAGCAAAAAACGTGATCGAAACCTGTCGCTTGCTGCTGGAGCGCCACGCTGGCGAAGTGCCGCAAACTCGCGAGGAACTGGAAGCACTGCCCGGCGTGGGACGCAAAACGGCTAACGTAGTGCTCAATACCGCCTTTCGCCAACTGACCATGGCCGTGGACACCCACATCTTTCGGGTCAGTAACCGCACCGGCATCGCGCCTGGCAAGAATGTGGTGGAGGTCGAAAAGAAGCTGATGAAATTCGTGCCCAAGGAATACCTGCTCGATTCCCATCACTGGCTGATCCTTCACGGGCGCTACGTATGCCTGGCCCGCAAGCCTCGCTGTGGCAGTTGCCGCATCGAAGATTTGTGCGAATACAAGCACAAAACCTCCGACGATTGAGGCGCTATTGGATTTATTGATTTATCGATTGAAAAAATCTTTTTTACCCGCCGGGAGATTATCGATATAAGGAGCCCCAAAGGCAGTCTTAGCCTGGAGTAACTAAATGAGCACTGGCAAAGAGCAATTGGACGTAGAAGACGACTTTACCCCCGTTGAGGCCGATGACGCTGAACCTGTGGTTGAAGTGGCGAAAACCAACCTGAGCAAACGCCGTACCATCGACAATCTGCTGGAGGAGCGCCGACTGCAAAAGCAATTGGCCGATTACGATTTTGACTTATGACACCTGAAAGCCTCCCGAAACGGAGGCTTTTTACTTTGACCGTACCGCGATAAATGCCCGTTCATCGCACTTCGCCAAATACTGATGCCATCACACCAGTCCGTTACGTTGTGCCAATTCAATCAGGTCAACCAGAGAGCGCGCATTAAGTTTCAACAGCAAACGGGTCTTGTAAGTACTGACAGTCTTGTTACTCAAGAACATTCCATCGGCAATCTCCTTGTTAGTCTTGCCCTTGGCCAACTGTTGCAAGACCATCATTTCCCGCCCCGACAGACGATCCACCATATCGGCTTCACTCGCGTTCCCCAGACTTGCACGAACCGTGTGCAACGCCTGATTGGGAAAGTAACTGTAGCCGGATAAAACAGCTTTTATTGCACTGAGCAACTCAGTCAAATCCTGTTGTTTGCAAACATACCCGGCAGCCCCCGATTGCATGCAACGCATGGAAAAATGTCCTGGCGCCTGGGATGTCAATATCAACACTTTCATGGGCATCGTAGGCGTTGCCAATCGAGCAATGACTTCCAACCCATCCAGTTTCGGTATTCCAATATCCAGAATAACAATATCCGGCATATGTTCACGGGCAAGTTGCAATGCATCCACGCCATTGTCTGTTTCTGCAACGACTTCGTAGCCATGACGCTCCATCAGCATACGTACCGCAAGACGAATGACGGGGTGATCATCCACGATCAGCACTTTATTCATGGGCAGTCCAATTTTCGCTGTTCGAATTTTTAGAGCCCGCACAATAGCCTAGTCGTTTCACCCATGGCATGCCGCTCCCCCCAGCCACCCACACCGAGAGACATTCCCTACAAACATCGCGGATTAGTCTTACAAAAAAACCGCCTTCAAAATGCATCGGAAACAAAATTCGTGTGAAGACAATTCGATTCTCAACGGCTTTTTGTATCCACTTACGACCAAAAAAAATGATCACGACTGCGGGAAAGCGGTAGTCCAACAGATACAAATCATTCAATCACACCTAAAAAGTAACTGATATTTTCCACATCTATTTTCTTACCAGAAATATCACACACCCAGCATCCGCTTACTCTTACAGCAGGAAAATTATTATGCGCGATATATTAAAAAATACGACAACCCAGCAACCAACCCCAATACACGCACAGAACACCACCCATTAAATTAGATAAATCGAAATTGCCAACACATGGACACCATGACAACACCCATCCAAAATCAATTTATCAACCCACCGAGAAGACCAACTTAAATGAGCAGACACCATGACAAAACTAACAAGCAAGATCACCAACCCCATGACTGTCATCGCGATATTCGCAACATTATCCGAAACATCAGCAGCCATTTCCCTGCCTTTTCTGGACAATAAGGACAGAGAAATCTACATATGGTTTCTGATCAGCTTCCCCTTTTATTTGCTGCTTCTTTTCTTCGTCACACTCAATTTCAATTATCGGTCGCTATACGCCCCATCGGATTTTGAAAAGGGAAAGCACTTCCTGAAAGCTCTGGATAATACCGAGCCTTCGGCAAACAACGATTCATCGGTATCGAGGGAAAACACCAAGCGACATAAGCCAACGGATGACCGGCGATCCACTTCGCCTTCTTCCCCCACTCAGACGCCGACGGCGGGCCCAGGCGTACAGCAGCGCATCCAACAGGCCGAGGTGCTGAATGATCTTTGCATCATTGATGCACGCTGGCTTGGCAAAAAAACTCAGTTCAGCGCTTTGCTGGAGAAAATCCAGAAGCCGCAGGAAAGACAGACACACATCATTTTGTTTCTCACCTGTGCTGAATCGGAGACGGCACTGAAAGAAAGCGCATTCAAACATTCAAGTCAGGCACGAAAACACGACAAGGCCGCATTTTATGCTGCTTACAATTTGAATTCACATGAGGTGACAGTGATTGATCAGAGCGACCAACGATAAGCAGGTCGTAACGCAGGACACGTGAAGCGGAATTAAAGAGGGAAGGTATCGACAAGTGACAGGTAGATCGTGGTATCGCAACGCCAGGTAAAAACAAATTCCGGGCTTGTGGCCTCGTCAATGACGAGGCCACAAATCCATTACCCACTCAAAGGCCTCAGAAAAGCTTCCGGCCTTTGTTAGCGGCAATGCGCATGCGCAATGCGTTGAGCTTGATGAAGCCCGCCGCATCAGCCTGATTGTAGGCGCCGCCATCTTCCTCGAACGTGGCAATGTTGGCGTCGAACAACGACTCGTCGGACTTGCGGCCGGTGACGATCACGTTGCCCTTGTACAGCTTCAGGCGCACAACACCGTTCACGTGAGCCTGGGACGCGTCGATCATCTGCTGCAGCATCAGACGCTCAGGGCTCCACCAGTAGCCGGTGTAGATCAGGCTGGCGTACTTCGGCATCAGCTCATCCTTGAGGTGAGCCACTTCGCGGTCCAGGGTGATCGATTCGATCGCACGGTGGGCGCGCAGCATGATGGTGCCACCAGGTGTCTCGTAGCAGCCACGGGATTTCATGCCCACGTAACGGTTCTCGACGATGTCCAGACGACCGATGCCGTGTTCGCCACCGATACGGTTCAGCGTTGCCAGCACAGTGGCCGGAGTCATTTCGACGCCGTCCAGTGCGACGATGTCGCCGTTGCGGTAGGTCAGCTCCAGGTACTGCGGCTTGTCAGGTGCCTTCTCGGGGGAGACGGTCCAACGCCACATGTCTTCTTCGTGCTCGGTCCAGGTGTCTTCCAGCACGCCGCCTTCATAGGAGATGTGCAGCAGGTTGGCATCCATCGAGTACGGAGATTTTTTCTTGCCGTGACGTTCGATCGGGATGGCGTGCTTCTCGGCGTAGTCCATCAGCTTCTCGCGGGACAGCAGGTCCCACTCACGCCAAGGGGCAATCACCTTCACGCCTGGTTTCAAGGCATAGGCACCCAGTTCGAAACGAACCTGGTCGTTGCCTTTGCCGGTGGCACCGTGGGAAATGGCGTCTGCGCCGGTTTCGTTGGCGATTTCGATCAGGCGTTTGGCGATCAACGGACGAGCGATGGAAGTACCCAGCAGGTACTCGCCTTCGTAAACGGTGTTGGCGCGGAACATCGGGAAAACGAAATCGCGCACGAATTCTTCGCGCAAGTCGTCGATGTAGATCTCTTTCACGCCCATGGCCTGTGCCTTGGCGCGTGCCGGTTCGACCTCTTCGCCCTGACCCAGGTCAGCGGTGAAGGTCACCACTTCACAGTTATAAGTATCCTGCAGCCACTTGAGGATCACCGAAGTGTCCAGGCCGCCGGAATACGCCAGAACGACCTTGTTTACGTCCGCCATGCCATCACTCCACGGGGTTCTACGGAAAGCCGGGAAGTCTACCGCTCATGCAGGATAATTTACAGAGGCGCGACAGCTTATGACGACGAAGCGACAGATTATGTCGAGGGCGCGACGATGACCGGTGAGTCAGGAAGTCGCCGATGTAGTGGGCTTCGTGGCTTGCGGGGCGACTTGTTCCGGCGCTGCGCCTCGCTCCAGGCGCACCGCAACTCGACGGTTCTTGGCCCGGTTGGCGTTGTTGGTGTTAGGTGCCAACGGGTAGCGCTCACCGTGAAACCGCATGGTGACCTGGGATTCCTGAATGCCATTGGCCTTGAAGAACTCCATGACCGCCAGGGCCCGGCGCCGTGACAGCTCACGATTGGTCAGGCGATTGCCGCTGTTGTCGGAGTGTCCATCGAGCTCGATGTGATTGACCGTCGGATCGGCCTTCATATACTCGAGCATCACCTGCAACTTGGCTTTCGCGGCAGCGTCCAGATCAATTCCGCCGCCGGGGAAGCCCACTTCGGATTGCTTCACCTGCTCGAAGTTTTTCGGCAATAACTTGGCCACGCACCCCTGATAGTCGGCGAACGCCTTGCTGAACTTTACCGGCAGCAGTCGCACTTCCGACACGCGGCCATCGCCCGATGAATGGCGGACCACAGGACTGCGCCCGTCCATCAGGCCGCTGATCAATCGCCCGGCCTGCGCCTGCGAACTGTTGAACAGCACGTTGCCACTGCCGATGCTCACCGTACCCAGGTTGATGTCGCCACGCCCCGGCTGCCAAGGCGCAGCCGCCGCCAGCAAGGTGGCTGAACCGCCCCCCATCATCGCGTTGTAGGCTTTCAGACGAAACGTCGCCTGCTCGCCGGCACGACGCACGAACTCACCCGAACCGAAGTCAGTGATCGGCTGGGTCAGCCTGCATTCGAACTTGTCACCTTCGACCGTCCACTCGATGCTCTCCAGTCGGGTCTGGAAAGTGAGCGCCATCGCAGGGAGGCTGGCAAACACACTGAGCAAGGCTAAATAACGCTGGCGCACGGGAGGCTCCACTGGCTTCTACAACAAAAAGACCGACATACATATGTTTACGGCATACCTGTTGGATATCGGAAGCTTCCCGCAAAACTTGATAGCGAGTGCCTGCAAGAGTCTTTTCCGGTAGCATTCCCCTCAGTTTGACCCGCCTGGAATCCCCTCATGTCCGACCGCCTGACCCTGCTGCGTCCCGACGACTGGCACATTCATCTTCGCGATGGTGCCGTGTTGACCAATACCGTTGCGGATGTTGCGCGCACCTTTGGTCGCGCCATCATCATGCCCAACCTGGTTCCGCCGGTCCGCAATGCGGCTGAGGCCGACGGCTATCGCCAGCGGATTCTCGCTGCTCGCCCGGCCGGCAGCCCGTTCGAACCGCTGATGGTCCTGTACCTGACCGATCGCACCCAACCTGAAGAAATTCGCGAGGCCAAGGCCAGCGGTTTCGTCCATGCCGCCAAGCTGTACCCGGCCGGCGCGACCACCAACTCGGACTCTGGCGTGACCAGCATCGACAAGATCTTTCCTGCACTGGAGGCCATGGCCGAAGTCGGAATGCCCCTGTTGATTCACGGTGAAGTCACCCGTGGCGATGTCGACGTGTTCGACCGCGAAAAGATCTTCATCGATGAGCACATGCGCCGTGTGGTCGAGCGTTTCCCGACCCTGAAAGTGGTGTTCGAACACATCACGACCGCGGACGCCGTGCAGTTCGTCAACTCGGCTCCGGCCAACGTGGGCGCAACCATCACCGCGCATCACCTGCTGTACAACCGCAACCACATGCTGGTGGGCGGGATTCGGCCGCACTTCTACTGCCTGCCGATCCTCAAGCGCAATACGCACCAGGAAGCCCTGCTCGACGCCGCCACCAGCGGCAGCGAGAAGTTCTTCCTCGGCACGGACTCGGCGCCCCATGCCCAGCACGCCAAAGAAGCCGCTTGTGGCTGCGCTGGCTGCTACACCGCCTATGCCGCCATCGAGTTGTATGCCGAAGCCTTCGAACAGCGCAATGCGCTGGACAAGCTGGAAGCCTTCGCCAGCCTCAACGGCCCGCGTTTCTATGGCCTGCCGGCGAACACCGATCGCATTACCCTGGTCCGCGAAGAATGGACCGCCCCAACCAGCCTGCCGTTTGGCGAGCTGACCGTTATCCCGCTGCGCGCCGGTGAAAAACTGCGCTGGCGCCTGCTGGAGGAACACGCGTGAGTGAAGAGCATTTCGACGACGAACAGGATGGTCATGGCGGCGGAGGCGGTCCACGTCATCCAATGGCTGCCAGGTTCCGTGGTTACCTGCCTGTTGTCGTCGACGTAGAAACCGGTGGCTTCAACTCGGCCACCGACGCCCTGCTGGAAATCGCCGCGACCACCATCGCCATGGATGAAAAGGGTTTTGTGTACCCGGATCACACCTACTTTTTCCGTGTCGAGCCGTTTGAAGGTGCGAACATCGAAGCAGCAGCCCTGGAATTCACCGGCATCAAGCTCGATCACCCATTGCGTATGGCCGTGAGTGAAGAAACAGCCCTGAACGACATTTTCCGTGGCGTGCGCAAGGCCCTGAAGGCCAACGGCTGCAAGCGGGCGATCCTGGTCGGGCACAACAGCAGCTTCGACCTGGGCTTCCTCAACGCTGCGGTCGCGCGCCTGGACATGAAACGCAACCCGTTTCACCCGTTCTCCAGTTTCGATACGGCAACCCTGGCCGGTCTGGCTTACGGTCAAACCGTGCTGGCCAAGGCCTGTCAGGCAGCCGATATCGACTTCGACGGTCGCGAGGCTCACTCGGCTCGCTACGACACCGAGAAGACGGCCGAGCTGTTCTGCGGCATCGTCAATCGCTGGAAGCAAATGGGCGGCTGGGAAGATTTCGACGATTGACCTGCAGGAGCGCGCTTGCTCGCGATGGTAGTCAACGATAACGCGGGGGATCTGCCTCCCTGCGGTGTCCAGAGTTCATCGCGAGCAGGCTCGCTCCTACAGAGCGCATAAAAATCACCCATAAAAAAACCGGCCTCTCAGAGGCCGGTTTTTTTTGGGAGCGTGCCTTACAGCGCAGCAGCGTGCTCGGTCAGGTAAGCCGCAACGCCTTCTGGCGAAGCGTTCATGCCCTTGTCGCCTTTTTTCCAGTTGGCAGGGCAGACTTCGCCGTGCTCTTCGTGGAATTGCAGAGCGTCGACCAGGCGAATCAGCTCTTCCATGTTACGGCCCAGTGGCAGGTCGTTGACGATCTGCGAGCGAACAACGCCTTTGTCGTCGATCAGGAACGCGCCACGGAAAGCAACGCCGTCAGCGGACTGAACGTCGTAGGCCTTCATGATTTCCTGCTTGATGTCGGCAGCCATGGTGTAACCCACCTGGCCGATACCGCCGTTGTTCACCGGGGTGTTGCGCCATGCGTTGTGGGTGAAGTGCGAGTCGATCGACACAGCGACCACTTCCACGTTGCGCGCCTTGAAGTCAGCCAGGCGGTTGTCCAGAGCGATCAGCTCGGACGGGCAAACGAAGGTGAAGTCCAGTGGGTAGAAGAACACCAGGCCGTATTTGCCTTTGATGGCCGAAGACAGGGTGAAGCTGTCAACGATTTCGCCATTGCCGAGTACGGCCGGTACGGTGAAGTCAGGGGCTTGTTTGCCTACGAGTACGCTCATTGGATATCTCCTGGTGTAGAAACGTAAAAAACAAGGTTGGTGCCAGCCTGCCACCCTCAGGCGACAGCCCTGTGACACAAACCCGTTTCGAAAAGACCGGTCATCATACACTGCGTTTTTGGCCTGTCCTCAACGCTTTTTTCCCTCCGCCCTGAAAATGCGCGGCCGGATTTTGTTTCTCACGCCCAGAGACGAACCGTTCGTCAGTACCGGAAAAAGCCTTCCGAAAGCACTTTGACAATCATTCTCGTTAACATTAAGATCCATCGCATTCCAGACATAAACAAGCGACGGTCTTCACTTATGTATGTTTGCCTCTGCACTGGCGTCACCGACGGCCAAATCCGCGATGCGATCTATGAAGGATGCTGCAGCTACAAGGAAGTCCGCCAGGCTACCGGCGTTGCCAGTCAATGTGGCAAATGTGCCTGCCTCGCCAAGGAAGTGGTCCGCGAGACCCTGACAAAACTGCAAACGGCCCAGGCCGCGATTCCTTTTCCAGCAGAATTTACAGCAGCATAATTACCGCATTTCAAAAAACCGGACGCCAGTCCGGTTTTTTTATGCCTGCAAATCAATCGCTTATGCTCCAGACGCGGAACACAAACATTCTTATTCCTATTAATTTTTCATATAAGTTTCAATAACTTAGGTTTGACACTATTAAGTGCGCGGCTCAAACTCAGGCTTATTGACAGCTAATAAAGGGCAGGACCCCATCATGAAAGGCGACGTAACAGTCATCCAGCATCTCAACAAAATCCTTGGCAATGAACTGGTCGCAATCAATCAGTACTTTCTGCATGCGCGCATGTATGAGGACTGGGGCCTGAACAAACTCGGCAAGCACGAGTACCACGAATCCATCGACGAGATGAAGCACGCGGACAAGCTGATCAAGCGTATTTTATTCCTGGAAGGCCTGCCGAACGTTCAGGACCTGGGCAAGCTGCACATCGGCGAACACACCAAGGAAATGCTTGAATGCGACCTGCGCATCGAGCGCACCGGTCATGCCGACCTCAAGGTTGCCATTGCCCATTGCGAAACCGTGGGTGACTTCGGCAGCCGTGAACTGCTGGAAGATATCCTCGAGTCCGAAGAAGAACATATCGACTGGCTGGAAACCCAACTTGGCCTGATCGACAAAATCGGTATCGAGAACTACCTGCAATCGCAGATGGGCGAAGACGAGTAAGTTCCGGCCATTAATCACGATGCAATAAAAAGCCCCGCTCTCTTTCAAGAGGCGGGGCTTTTTTGTGCCGTCTGCAGGAGCGAGCTTGCTCGCGATGGTCGTTAACGATAACGCTGGGGCCTGACACTCCGCGGCGCTCTTTAGTCCATCGCGAGCGAGCTCGCTCCTACAGGAAGCGAATCAGGCTTCGGTCTTCTGAGCAGCAGCCTTGGCGGCAGCGTCCTTGATCAGCGCCTGCAGCGAACCATCAGCGGACATTTCAGTCATGATGTCGCTACCGCCAACCAGCTCGCCAGCCACCCACAGTTGCGGGAAGGTTGGCCAGTTGGCGTATTTTGGCAGGTTGGCGCGGATTTCCGGGTTCTGCAGGATGTCCACGTACGCAAACTTTTCACCACACGCCATCACGGCCTGCGCGGCTTTCGCGGAGAAGCCGCACTGCGGGGCATTTGGCGAGCCTTTCATGTAAAGCAGAATGGTGTTGTTGGCAATCTGCTCTTTAATCGTTTCGATGATATCCATGGAGCACCTCGGCTGAACTTTCCGACTCATGGGTCGGCACGGTGGCGCATTGTAACGGAAAGCCGAGCGCCCTGCTCGGTCTCTCCGTCAGATACGATCAGGCGGCCGCCACGGTCACCGGAACGCCATTCAACGCCGCATTGCCCGACAGCTCATCGAGCTGACACTCGTCCGTCAGGTCATTGGCGCTGGATCCCGGCTGACCACTGGCAATGGTCATTTGCACACCCGGTCGAGCATGGCCCCAACCGTGCGGAAGACTGACCACTCCTTTCATCATATCCAGGCTGCCAAGCACTTCAACTTCGATCGTGCCGACCCGCGAACTCACCCGAACCCGCTGCCCGTCGCTCAAGTCGCGACTGGCCAGGTCATCCGGATGCATCAGCAACTGATGACGCGGCTTGCCTTTCACCAGGCGGTGATAGTTGTGCATCCACGAGTTATTACTGCGCACATGCCGCCGACCAATCATCAACAATTCATCGGCGGCCGGCGCCTGCAGTGCCGCAAAGCGCGCCAGGTCAGCGAGGATCACTGTGGGAGCGGCCTGTACGCGCTGACTGGCGGTTTTCAGGCGTGGCGTCAGGTTGGGCTTCAGCGCCCCCAGATCGACCCCATGGGGATGATCGAACAGCGTTGCCAAAGACAGTTTGTGTTCCGAGGCATCACCATACATCCCCATGCGCAAGCCGTGATCGATCATCTGCGAAGGGGCGATGGTCGGTTTCAATTCCTTGCCGGTCTTCGCGGCGAAGGCCTTGGCCAACCCGACAAAAATCTCCCAGTCATGTAGCGCGCCTTCGGGTTTGGCCAGAATTGCGCGGTTGAAACGCGTGACGTTGCGCACGGCAAACAGGTTGAACGTGGTGTCGTAGTGGTCATTTTCCAGCGCCGAGGTAGACGGCAGGATCAGGTCGGCATAGCGCGTGGTTTCATTGATGTACAAGTCGACACTGACCATGAACTCCAGTCCGTCCAGCGCTTGCTCCAACTGCCTGCCGTTGGGCGTGGACAACACCGGATTGCCGGCCACGGTGATCAGCGCACGAACCTGCCCTTCCCCCTCGGTCAGCATCTCTTCGGCCAGCGCCGATACGGGTAACTCGCCCGCATATTCGGGGCGCCCCGAAACGCGGCTCTGCCATAGATTGAAATGTCCGCCCGATGTGGAGGCCACCAGGTCCACCGCCGGCTCGGTGCACAACGCACCACCGACGCGATCGAGGTTACCGGTGACCAGATTGATCAACTGCACAACCCAGTGGCACAGCGTGCCGAACGCCTGGGTCGAGACGCCCATACGGCCATAGCAAACCGCGCTTGGCGCTGCGGCGAAGTCCCGCGCCAACTGGCGAATCTGCTCGGCGGGCACCGCACACAACGGACTCATGGCCTCGGCAGTGAAACCTGCAACAGCCTCGCGCACCTCATCCAGGCCTTCCACCGGCAAATGACTGTCGCGGGTCAGTCCTTCGGTGAACAAGGTATTGAGCAGGCCAAACAGCAGAGCCGCATCGCCACCCGGACGCACGAACAGGTGCTGGTCGGCAATCGCCGCCGTCTCGCTGCGGCGCGGGTCGACTACCACCACTTTGCCACCCCGGCCCTGGATCGCTTTCAAGCGTTTTTCCACATCCGGTACGGTCATGATGCTGCCGTTGGAGGCCAGCGGATTACCGCCGAGGATCAGCATGAAGTCAGTGTGATCGATGTCCGGTATCGGCAGCAGCAGGCCGTGGCCATACATCAAATGACTGGTCAAGTGATGAGGCAATTGATCGACCGATGTCGCAGAAAACCGGTTGCGGGTTTTCAGCAGACCGAGGAAGTAATTGCTGTGGGTCATCAATCCATAGTTGTGCACGCTGGGGTTGCCTTGATAGACCGCCACCGCATTTTGCCCATGACGCTCCTGAATCGCCGCCAGGCGTTCAGCCACAAGGTTGAAGGCGTCCTGCCACTCGATGGGCTGCCACTCACTGCCCACCCGCAACATGGGTTGATGGAGACGGTCAGGGTCGCTCTGAATGTCCTGCAGGGCGACGGCCTTGGGGCAGATATGCCCACGGCTGAACGTATCCAGCGGATCGCCCTTGATCGAGGTGATCTGCACCCTGCCTTCGAGCTCGGTGGTTTCGATGGTTAGGCCGCAGATGGCTTCACACAGGTGGCACGCACGGTGATGGAGAGTCTTGGTCATGGCCAGTCTCTGTCTTGTTCTGAGCGGGCAATGTCAGCCGCGGGAACAAAACTATGGCGCCTGCCCCGCGACCGCGCCAGCGACGTTTGTCTCGTGAATTGCTGGCCATCAGGCGGGCCGATGGCGCCTGCCTATCAGCTCGACGGCAGCCTGGGTGGCGCCTGCGACTGGATTTGTTGAAGGGTTTCGATGGGGTCGTGGGCGGCCTGCACACCGGTCAGCTCGCCGATCAGGCGCCAATGCTCATCCAGCCCGGCGCTGATGGTAACCATGCGATCGATCATGCGTCGCCCGGCTTCCCGGGTCACTTTGTCGTCACTTCGCAAGAGTTCGAAGGACATCGAGGTCATCGAGGCGGTCAGGTGAGTCAGGGAGCGGGCCGTAAGGCCGAGCAATTCCATCAACTGCTGTTCTTTCGATTCCATGCTGAAGCTTCCTGCATCACTCGTGATTTATTTATAACCCAGCACTTTGCATTAGCAAGTGTTTCAAATCGCAAGTGCCATGCGCGAGCAGCGAACAGCAGGTCAGAAACCGACCGTCAGCTTGCCGCCACCGTCTCGCCTGATTGCCAAGCTGAGCGGGGGCGGTGTACAAATGGCCAGCTGCTGTCAGGAAACAGGCTTCAAAAGCGCTACTGCGGTTATCCCGTAGCCCCTCTGAAATCCCCTAAAAACCGTAGCCCTATTGGTAAGACGCGACATTTAATTATAAGATCGCGCCTTCCCCTATTTCGTCGCCCCGTGCGGCTTACGCCGCAGGTCTCGCCCGTTGTTCCGTTAAACAAGGCTTTGAGCATCTGCGGTTTGTAGCAAAAAGGTAGTCAATGATGAGCGCAAGGCACTTTCTCTCCCTGATGGATTGCACGCCCGAAGAGCTGGTCAGCGTGATCCGTCGAGGCGTTGAGCTCAAGGACCTGCGTAACCGCGGCGTACTGTTCGAGCCCCTGAAAAACCGCGTGCTCGGGATGATTTTCGAGAAGTCCTCGACTCGCACCCGCATTTCGTTCGAAGCCGGCATGATCCAGCTCGGTGGCCAGGCGATCTTCCTGTCGCCGCGTGACACCCAACTGGGCCGTGGCGAGCCGATCAGCGACTGCGCCATCGTCATGTCGAGCATGCTCGATGCGGTGATGATCCGTACCTTTGCCCACAGCACCCTGACCGAATTCGCCGCCAACTCGCGCGTACCGGTGATCAATGGCCTGTCCGACGACTTGCACCCGTGCCAGTTGCTGGCTGACATGCAGACGTTCCTCGAACACCGTGGCGCCATCCAGGGCAAGACCGTGGCCTGGATCGGCGACGGCAACAACATGTGCAACAGCTATATAGAAGCGGCGATCCAGTTCGACTTCCAATTGCGCGTTGCCTGCCCGGAAGGTTACGAGCCGAACCCCGAGTTCATGGCCATGGCCGGCGACCGCGTCACCATCGTCCGCGACCCCAAGGATGCCGTTCGCGGCGCCCATCTGGTGAGCACCGACGTCTGGACCTCCATGGGCCAGGAAGAGGAAACCGCCAAGCGTCTCGAGCTGTTCGCGCCATACCAGGTCAATCGCGCCCTGCTCGACCTGGCTGCCCCGGACGTTCTGTTCATGCATTGCCTGCCGGCGCATCGCGGCGAAGAGATCAGCGTCGACCTGCTTGACGACCCACGCTCGGTGGCCTGGGACCAGGCTGAAAACCGTCTTCACGCACAAAAGGCACTGCTCGAATTTCTCGTTGAGCCGGCCTATCACCACGCATGAGCCACCCATTACTGCTCAACCTGCGCAACCTGGCTTGCGGCTATCAAGACCAGCGCGTGGTGCAGAACCTCAACC
Source organism: Pseudomonas sp. TE12234 (assembly GCF_054061835.1). Lineage (NCBI taxonomy): Bacteria > Pseudomonadati > Pseudomonadota > Gammaproteobacteria > Pseudomonadales > Pseudomonadaceae > Pseudomonas > Pseudomonas sp. TE12234. Next base: position 2,608 of record NZ_JBSSEP010000021.1, on the reverse strand, counting down.
TGCATTTGAACGCCGGTGATATCGGCTGCCTGCTGGGCTCTTCAGGGTGCGGCAAGACCACCACCCTGCGCGCGATTGCCGGGTTCGAACCGGTGCACGAAGGTGACATCCAGCTGGTGGGCGAAACGATTTCCAGCGCCGGTTTCACCCTTGCCCCGGAAAAACGCCGCATCGGCATGGTGTTTCAGGACTATGCCCTGTTTCCGCATTTGAGCGTGGCCGACAACATCGCCTTCGGGATCCGCAAGCACCCGCAAAAGGATCGCGTCACCGAAGAGCTGCTTGAGCTGGTCAACCTGAAAAACCTCGGCAAGCGCTTCCCCCATGAGCTTTCCGGCGGCCAACAGCAACGCGTCGCCCTGGCCCGCGCCCTGGCGCCAGAGCCGCAATTGCTGCTGCTCGACGAACCGTTTTCCAACCTTGATGGCGAATTACGCCGCAAGCTCAGCCATGAGGTTCGTGACATCCTCAAGGCCCGAGGCACCAGCGCGATATTGGTGACCCACGACCAGGAAGAGGCGTTCGCCGTCAGCGATCACGTGGGCGTGTTCAAGGAGGGTCGACTGGAGCAGTGGGATACGCCCTACAATCTCTATCACGAACCGCTGACGCCCTTTGTGGCCAGTTTCATCGGCCAGGGGTATTTCATCCGTGGCCAGTTGAGCAGTCCTGAGTCGGTGCAGACCGAACTGGGCGAATTGCGCGGCAACCGTGCCTACACCTGGCCGGTCGGCGGTGCGGTGGATGTGCTGTTGCGTCCGGACGATATCGTTTATGCGCCGGATAGCCCGTTGAAGGCGCGGATCGTCGGCAAGACCTTCCTTGGTGCTTCAACCTTGTATCGCTTGCAACTGGTGACCGGCGCACAACTGGAGTCGATCTTCCCGAGCCACGTCGATCATCAGGTTGGCGTAGAAGTGGGCATTCGGGTCGCGGCGGAACACCTGGTACTGTTCCAGGCATCCGGCAGCACAGCGGCACAGATTCCGGCCGTAGAATCCGGTGTCCGGCGGTACAGCACCACTCACTGAGAAACACAATCCCTGTGGGAGCAAGCTTGCTCGCTCCCACCAAGGAATCTGTTTAACCCAGCATCAGCGCTCCGCTCGCCACCAGCGTCGCATTCCCACCGATCTTCACCCGTTCCCCCTCCAATCGGCAGAACAACGCTCCGCCGCGGGCCGAACATTGATAAGCCGTCAGGCTCGACTTGCCCAACCGCGCCGACCAATAAGGAATCAGGCTGCAATGGGTCGACCCGGTCACGGGATCTTCATTGATGCCAATGGCCGGTGCGAAATAGCGCGAAACGAAATCGTGCTTGCTGCCCCGGGCGGTCACGATCGCCCCCAGCCACGGCAGCTTCGCCAGGGCAACCATGTCCGGCTTGCAGTCGAGCACTGCCTGCTCGGACTCCAGCACCACGAACAACTCATTGGACCCCAACACTTCGACAGCTTCGACACCGAGTGCACGTTTGACATCCAGGGTCGCGCCGACTGCCGACGGTACGATCACCGGAAAATCCAGCCACAGGCGCTCACCCTCACGGCTCACACTGAGCGGACCGGACTTGCCGATGAAGTCCAGGCGCTCGACCGGTTCCTTATGGATCTCAAACAAGACATAAGCACTGGCCAGGGTTGCGTGACCGCACAACGGCACCTCGGTGGTCGGGGTGAACCAACGAATGTGCCAGACCTGCCCTTCGCGCACCACGAAGGCGGTCTCGGCGAGATTGTGCTCGGCGGCGATTTTTTGCATCAACTCATCGGCGAGCCAGGCGTCCAGCCGATAAACCATTGCCGGATTGCCGCCAAATGGCCGATCACTGAACGCATCGACCTGATGAAACGCTAGCTGCATAACCTTCTCCCTTTTGTCAGGTCAGCGAGCATGGAGCCGTCGAAACAAACGCACCAGTGACAGAACCGACGTATTTCCACCATACAGCGGCGAGTGATGCCGTTCAGGCGCGACCGATATCGGCAAACTTCGCCTGGGTATGTTCGGCCAACACGGCGGGAGCCAATTCAACTTCCAGACCGCGTCGCCCAGCGCTGACAAAAATGCTCGCAAAGGGCTGAGCCGTATTATCGATAAACGTGCGCAAGCGCTTCTTCTGCCCCAACGGACTGATCCCGCCCAACAGGTAACCGGTTGAACGCTGCGCCGCCGCAGGGTCGGCCATCTCGACCTTTTTCACCCCGGCCGCGTGAGCCAGGGCCTTCAAGTCCAGGCTGCCGGCAACCGGCACTACCGCTACCAGCAACTCTCCTTTCTCACTGGCCGCCAGCAGGGTCTTGAACACCTGAGCAGGGTCGAGCCCGAGTTTTTCCGCCGCTTCCAACCCATAGGAGGCGGCCTTCGGGTCATGTTCATAACTGTGCACTCGGTGTTCGGCACGAACTTTTTTCAACAAATCCAATGCGGGTGTCATGACAGCTCCAGACTTGGCGGCAGCAAAAAATACTGCGCCGGATTCTAGGACATTGATCCACAAAAGGCTCTATCGCAGACTGTGTGAAAACCTAGCAATCTGCGCAGCGCTCAAAGAAAATGCTCCGTATCGAAAGATACGGAGCATTTTTCGTTATGGCCTACATCC
>NZ_JBSSEP010000020.1:0-132550 GCF_054061835.1 Pseudomonas sp. TE12234 | reverse complement strand
GCCTTTTTCCGCCTGTTGCCCGCACAAAAAACAAACGCCCCGAACAAGTCGGGGCGTTTGTTGGGCTGGCCTTCAGTGTGTTTTCACACAGTCTTGACAGGCCCTTTTTGTACTCAACCAAAGCTCACTTGGTCAGCCCGTACTCACAGCGTCGAAACCATGCCCGACTCAGATCTTTGCTGCGCGGCCCTCTTCCATGGCGGAATCAGAATGTCGAATGCTGACCCGCTCCCTTCCCTGCTCTTCACAATCAATCAGAACCCACTCACCCTCGAAGCCGCGATCATGGAACTCATGCTCCGGGTCGAGCAGCGTGGATCAGCGGAGGTCGCCGGAAACTTTCGTGGTGCTTTGGACACTATCAGTAAGAACGAAGAATTCATCAACATGACGCTCGCGGTGCTTATGATGCCGGAATGACTTTTTCCTGACAGACAGCAATCGGCCGATGCTGTTGAAAAAGTCGGTGCTTCCAGACTGCCCGCGTACTGACAGCTGAAAATGCGTTTTTTTTGCGCGCCGCTACGCGAAATCTGAGCCGGAGATCCTCTGCTCAATGTAAAGATTTCAATCTCAAGCGCGTACTTTTCTACCGTGGAAATCAGGGCCGGCTTTTTCAACAGAATCGGCCAGAAGCGGACGCTCCCAAGTGTCTATCTAAACTGGGGCGATTCAGTCTAACCATCATCGCCAGTCAACGAGGCAAAGGCATTGCCGTGGTGTACTTGATCTCTTCCATGGCAAAGCTCGACGTGATGTTGGAAAGCCCGTCCACACTCGTGATCAGCTTCTTGTAGAAATGGTCATAGGCTGCAATGTCACTGACCACCACTCGCATCATGTAGTCCCAGTCCCCCGACATCCGATAAAACGCCATCACTTCCTCGAACTGCGCCACGGTCTTGGCAAATGTATCCAGCCAGACCTTGTCATGACGCTGTGTCTTGATCTGAACCAGCACCGATAGCCCCAAACCCAATTTTACCGGGTCCAGCAAGGCCACTTTAGCTCTGATATAGCCCCCTTCTTCGAGTTTCTTGACCCGCTTCCAGCAGGGGGTCGTCGAAAGGTTGACGGCTTCTGCCAGATCCTTGAGGGGAATCGAGGCATCGCGTTGCAGGATGGAAAGGATGTGCCGATCAAAACTATCCATTTCTCTTCTCATCGATATTTGTAGAAATATTTTCTAAAAAATAGCGTAAGAGCTAAATAAATGAAAACTCTTTTTCCAGTGGGCGGAAGTAGGATTGATCCCACAAAACGTGCAAGGAAACACACGAAAATGAAGATCATCGCCCCTCAAACCGCGCCTATGGCGATGGATCCTGACTCCCTGGCAGACACTTTTTTTGTCTGCGGTCAGATCGCTGTGCCCACCTGCTGAGCCAAGGAAAGACGTTATGAACGATTGGATTCGGACAGCGATCAGGAGCATTTCCTGCGATCAGCTGCGTTCCGCTGACACTCACATTCACAAACTGGACATTCCAGGCTTGAAGGGTGTCGACATATATCTCAAGGACGAAAGTACACATCCAACCGGCAGCCTCAAGCACCGACTGGCGCGTTCGCTATTCCTGCATGCCATTTGCAGCGGCAAGATCCGTGAGGGCACCCATGTGGTCGAGGCATCCTCGGGCAGTACCGCGGTGTCCGAAGCCTACTTCGCCAAATTGCTCGGCCTGCGCTTCACCGCCGTCATGCCGCGCAACACGGCGAGCAAAAAAATAGAACAGGTCGAGTTGCTCGGCGGGCACTGCTACTTCGTGGATCAATCTTCCCAGGTCTATGCCCAAGCGCAGCGCCTGGCGAGTGAGAGCGACGGACACTACATGGACCAATTCACCTACGCCGAACGGGCAACGGATTGGCGCGGCAACAATAATATTGCCGACAGCATCTTCCAACAGATGACTGGAGAACCGCACCCCGTTCCCCATGCAATCGTCATGAGTGCAGGTACCGGCGGTACCTCTTCAACCATCGGCCGCTACATCCGATTCAAGGGCCACGACACCCGGCTGATAGTCGTGGACCCAGACAACTCGGTGTTCTATGACAGCTACCGCACAGGCGACTCGAGCCTCACCGGCAGCAAAGGCAGCCGTATCGAAGGCATTGGCCGTCCCCAGGTCGAGCCTTCCTTCCTGCCAGACGTGATCGACGACATGCTCAAGGTCCCTGATGCGGCCAGCATTGCCACGCTCTACTGGCTGGAAAAGCTGCTTGGCAAGAAACCCGGTGGGTCCACCGGTACCAATATGTGGGGCGCGCTGAACGTTGCAATGCGGATGCAGGAACAAGGCCTGCGGGGCTCGATCGTGACCCTGATGTGTGACAGCGGCGAACGCTACCTGGATACCTATTACGACAGTGACTGGGTAGCTCGCAACATCGGCGACATCACACCCTTTGCCAAACAACTCGATCGCTATCTTTAGTCCACGCGAGGCGTCACTGACCATGAGCCACAAAAAGAACCACTTCTCGACCCAAGTGATCCATGCCGGCGAGCAGTCGACCTACGCCGACAATACGATCTTCCCGGCAATCGTCACCTCCAGCTCGTTCATAAAGCGCAGCCTGGACGACAGGCCCGATTACGCCTACGGGCGAGTCGGCAACCCTACCCGACATGCTTACGAGACGAGCATTGCCCAGTTGGAATACGGCCATGGTGCGGTCGCCTGTTCCTCTGGCATGGCCGCTACCGCCACCGTGCTTGATCTGCTGCCCAAGGACTCGCATGTGATCGTGATGGCCGGGGTCTATGGCGGTACTTTTCGCCTGATGCAGGACTACCGCAGCAAGACCTCAGGACTGACCGCCAGCTACATCGACCTCAACGACCTCGAGGCACTGGCCGCCAGTCGCCAAGACAACACCCGGCTGATCTGGATCGAGACGCCGACCAACCCGCTGCTGCAACTGGTGGACATTCAGCGCGTGACGGCCTTTGCCCGTGCCCACGGGATCCTGACCTGCGTCGACAACACCTTCTGCTCGCCCTGGAACCAGCGTCCCATCGAGCACGGCGTCGACCTGGTGATGCACTCGGCGAGTAAATACATCGGTGGGCACTCCGACTTGATCGGTGGTGTGGTGGTGGCGGCCAACGAGCAACTGTTCTCCCGCTTGCGCGCCATCAGCATGGCCATCGGCGCGGTCCAGGGACCGTTCGACTGTTACCTGGCCCTGCGCGGGCTCAAGACCCTCGACGTGCGTATGCAGCGTCAGTGCAGCAACGCAGCACAAATAGCCCGCTACCTCAGCCAGCACCCTCTGGTCGAGGAAGTGTACTACCCGGGGCTGGAGAGCCATCCGCAGCATGAACTGTGCAAGCGCCAGATGCGTACTGGTGGCGCTGTGGTCTCATTGAAGTTGAAGGCCGATCGCCAGGCGATGGCACCGTTCATCGAGCAGCTGTCGATCTTTGTGCTGGCCGATTCCCTGGGTGGCGTGGAGAGCATGGTCAACCACTCCTACAGCATGTCGCACAACTCGTTGAGCCATGAACAGAAAATCAGCATCGGCGTCAGCGAGAACCTGATCCGTCTCTCCATCGGCCTGGAGCACGTCGACGACCTGATCGCCGACTTGAATGCAGGCTTCGAGCGGCTGCGAACGACTTACGCATAACTCAAACTCCCGATCCCCCCACAAGAGGTAACTCGAACTCCACTTCACTGACGATTCATGAAACTGGCGCTCCGTTTCTCTCACAACAATAAGGTCCATAAAATGCAAACGAACCGCATGCTGAAAAAACACTGGAAAACCGCAGTACTGGCATTGACGCTGGTAACAAGTTTCTCTGCTGCAGCCGACCAACTTAGCGATATCAAGGCAAAAGGTGAGTTGGTCTGTGGAGTGCTCGGAACAGACGAGCCGTTCAGTTTCATGAAGGACCCCGCGACTCGCGAAATCGTCGGTTACGACGTCGATATGTGCAATGCCATTGCTGCGAGCATCGGGGTGAAACCGGTGCTCAAGCAATTGACGGTTGCCGCACGTATTCCCGAATTGCAACAGGGCCGTGTTGACCTTCTGGCCGCTTCCTTGACCCATAACAAGGAACGCGAGGCATTGATCAACTTCTCGCTCTCGACCTTTATCACGGGTCAAAAGGTCATGGTCAAGGCAGACAGTGGCATCAACCAACTCGACCAACTGGCAGGCAAGAAGATTCTGACGATCAAGGGCTCCACGATGGAGCAAAGCATTCGTTCGAAGATCACTGACGCCCAAATCGTGTCGTTCGACAGCAATCCTCAGGCCCTGCTCGCCTTGCAACAGGGCAAAGGCATGGGTTACGCCAACGATGAGACTTCATTGGCTGGCAACTTCGCCAAGCTTGGAGATGCCGCAAAGGATTTCCGGATTCTGCCAACGCCTCTGTCGAGCGAACACATTGCGCTGGGCATGAGAAAAGATGAGCCAGCCTTCCAGGAGCAGGTGAACAAAACGCTGCGTGAACTGGAAACTTCCGGCAAGGCTGAATCGCTATTCACCAAGTGGTTTGGCCCCGACAGCAATATGAAATTCGCCAGTCGCTCGTTCAAGATCGAAACCGACAACATCAACTAACTTCATTGGGGGCCCGACCTCTGGTCGGGCCCACGGGTCGATTTATGAATACGTTTGATTTGTCGGTTGTGCTCTCCGGGCAGTATCACGATTGGCTGGTCAGTGGCTTTCTGCTGTCAATCCGACTCGCACTGATCTCACTGGCCTTCGCCCTGCCGCTGGCGATTGTCATCGCCGTGTTGCGACTCGCCCCTTACGCAGCGCTGCGGGGCATCGCGATCACTTATGTGGAAGCCATACGCAATGTTCCACTACTGGCCCACATGCTGTTCTGGTATTTCGGCGCGCCGGAACTACTGCCAGCCCCCATCAAGTCATGGATCTACGAACACAATATCGAAGCGGTCAGTGCGGTTATCGCCTTGGTGCTCTACACCGCAGCCTACATGTCCGAGGACATCCGCAGCGGCTTGCGTTCCATTCCAAGGGAGCAAATGGAGGCCGGCCGAACCCTGGGTTTTGGCTTTATCAGCACCATGCGCCTGGTCATCCTTCCGCAGTCATTGCGGGTGACGGTGCCACCGCTGATTAGCCAGACGCTGAACCTGTGGAAGAACACCAGCATTGCCATGGTAATCGGTGTCGCAGAAATGATGTATCAAGCCCAGCAGGTGGAAAGCTCCACGTTCCGAGGGTTCGAATCGTACGCCGTGACCACGGTCGGTTATGTGGGTGTCTCGATCATCATCACGCTGCTGTCCGTCTGGTACCAGCAACGCTATCCCGTGCGGAGTGCCTGACAATGCTCGATATCATTCAAAACTACGGGCTTTACTACCTGATCGGGCAGTACCCGAACGGTCCCATGGGCGGCCTGTTGATGACGCTGATCCTGGCGGCGCTGGCCCTGGTCCTGGCTTTCCCTGTCGGCGTACTGCTCGCGCTCTGCCGCATCAGCCCTTATCCGCTGTTGCGCGTACCGGTCACAGGCCTGGTGTATGTACTGCGTGGCACGCCATTGTTGATGGTGATTTTCTGGGCTTATTTCCTCCTTCCGGCCCTCACCGGTCAACGCACCGATCAATTCGGCACCATGCTTGCCGCACTGGTGATATTCGATGGGGTTTACCTGGCGGAGATCATCCGTGCCGGGATACTTGGATTGCCTCGCGGGCAAATGGAAAGCTCCCGTTCACTCGGGTTCTCGTACCTGGCCACGATGCGCCTGGTGATCATGCCCCAGGCCTTTCGCAACATGCTGCCGTCACTGGTGAATCAGTTTGTCTCCACCATCAAAGAGACCTCGCTGGGTTACATCATCAGCCTCTCGGAAGTGTCGTTCGTCGCATCGCAAATCAGCGCTCAACTGCTGACCAAGCCGGTCCAGGTGTATTCCGTACTCGGCCTTACTTACTTCGTCATGTGTTTCAGCTTGTCGCGCTTCGCCTTCTGGCTGGAGCGTCGTCTCGCTGTCCGTACTGCAAAGGTCTAATCCCATGATCAAACTGAAAGACGTTAACAAGTGGTATGGCGGCTACCATGCACTGGCTGACATCAACGAAACCGTCGCCAAGGGTGAAGTGGTAGTAGTCTGCGGTCCATCGGGCTCAGGCAAGTCGACGATGATTCGTACCCTCAATCGCCTGGAAGCCATCCAGAGCGGCAACATCTTCATCGACGGCGTGGATATCTATGATCGCTCTGTCAGTGTGAACACATTACGCAGCCGTATCGGCTTCGTGTTCCAGCAATTCAATCTGTTTCCCCACCTCACCGTCCTTGAGAATTGCACCCTGGCGCCGCGACGCCTGCGCAAGTTAGGCACCAAGGAAGCAAGCGACCTGGCCATGAGCTTGCTGGATCGAGTAGGTCTGGCGCACAAGTCGTGCGCTTACCCCTCCGAGTTATCGGGTGGCCAGCAGCAACGCGTGGCGATCGCCAGGGCACTGGCAATGAACCCGCCAGTAATGCTGTTCGATGAGCCCACCTCCGCCTTGGACCCGGAGATGGTTGGCGAAGTGCTGCAAGCGATGAAGACCTTGGCCAGGGAGGGCATGACCATGGTGTGCGTCACCCACGAGATGGGATTCGCCCGCGAAGTGGCCGATCGCGTGATCTTCATGGATCAGGGCAAAGTGCTCGAACGGGCCACACCCGAGTGTTTCTTCCAACGTCCCGAGCACCCTCGCGCGCAGCGATTCCTGTCCGATATCCGCTCGCCCTGGGCCGAGAGTGCTATGCCGCAAGCGTGTTGAATGGAGTACAGGGGGCAAGCTTGATAGCCGCCCCCTTCAAAATGGAGGCAAAAGACCATGCAATTTCATGTCGAGGCTTTCTTCGACACCAACAGCTGTACTTACAGTTATCTGGTCAGCGACCCGGTGACCCGGCACTGCGCGATCATCGATCCGGTCCTCGACTACGATGCCGCCGCCGCGCGTATCTCGTATTCGAGTGCCGAGCGTCTGATCGAACGCATACGCGCCGACGCGCTGACTCTGGAATGGATTCTGGAAACCCACGTGCACGCCGACCACCTCTCGGCTGCCCGCTACCTCAAGGGGCAATTGGGCGGGAAGATCGGCATTGGCGACCGCATTCCTCAGGTCCAGAAAACCTTTGCCACGCTGTTCGACGTCGACGATGACTTCAGCCTGGACGGCAGCCAGTTCGACCGTTTGTTTGCCGACAACGAAGTATTTCATATCGGTGCGCTACCGGTCAGGGTGCTGCACACGCCTGGCCATACCCCGGCCTGCGTGACTTACCTGATCGAAGAGGCCGCTTTCGTCGGCGACACACTATTCATGCCAGACAGCGGCACCGCCCGCTGTGATTTTCCTGGTGGTGACGCCCACCAGTTGTACCGCTCGATCAGCCGCCTGTTCGAGCTTGCCGATAGCACACGCCTGTTCATGTGCCACGACTACAAAGCGCCTGGTCGCGACGCTTATAGCTGCCAGACCACGGTGGGCGAAGAGCGCATGCACAACATCCATGTTGGCCTGGGCATTTCTGAAATTGATTTCGTCACCCGGCGCACGGCGCGCGATAAAACCCTGAGTCAGCCCAGACTGCTGCTGCCGTCCGTGCAAATCAACATGCGCGCCGGCGAGACACCCGCGGCGAAGGCCGATGGCATCAGCTATCTGAAGATACCGCTCAATGTGTTCTGAAGATCTTGTGAGTTCAGGCAGAGCGAAACGGATAACCTCTTTACGAGTTTGAATGGCATGCAAATCACCCCCCACACCCATCACTTTGCAACAACGGGTCAAATGACCCCAGAAGATCTGAACGAAGTCGCCAAACTGGGATTTCGCTCAATTATCTGTAATCGACCGGATCGTGAGGGTGGCACGGATCAGCCTGCCACCGAGGCCATTCGAGCCGCGGCCCATCGGCTGGACATTGAATTTGCTTATCTCCCGGTTCAGCCCGACGCCATCAGCGACAAGGACGTGCAACATTTCGCCCATCTGCTGGACAACCTTCCTGCACCGATACTGGCTTTTTGTCGAACAGGCAATCGCTCTACCAAGCTCTACCAAAAGGCGTCGGCGTGTGCCTCGCGCAGTGAATGTGCGACAAGATGCCCCGATATGACCGCCGATGTCGTGGTCATTGGTGGAGGATCGGCGGGCATCGGGATAGTGGCAAGCCTGCTCAAACGTGCTCCCGATATGCAGATCACACTCATCGAACCCAATGACAATCACTACTACCAGCCTGCCTGGACGCTGGTCGGTGGTGGCGCGTATGACGTGCGCAAGACCGTAAGACCGATGTCGCGAGTCATCCCGCGTGGGGCGACCTGGATCAAGGCTGCGGTGGTCGGGGTTCTACCAGGTGGAAAACGTTTAGAACTGAGCAACGGTAAAAGCATCGCTTATCAACATCTCATCGTCTGTCCGGGGTTGCGGCTGGCCTGGGAGAAAATCGAAGGGCTGGAAGAAACCCTGGGCAAGAACGGGGTGACGTCCAACTACCGCTATGACCTTTGCGCTTACACCTGGCAACTGGTGCAGGGACTACGCCAAGGCAAGGCCCTCTTTTCCCAGCCGGGGATGCCGATCAAATGTGCCGGCGCCCCGCAGAAGGCTCTGTACCTTTCCTGCGATCACTGGCAAAAGTCAGGTGCTCTGCAGGGCATTGAGGTCGAGTTCAACCTCGCTGGTACAGCGCTGTTCGGCGTGGCCGCCTTCGTCCCTCCACTGATGAACTACATCAAGAAATATCAGGCTCGGCTGGTATTCGGCTCGAACCTGGTAAAGGTCGATGGTCCGAACCGGACAGCCTGGTTCGAAAGCCAGGACGAACACGGTACGCTCACTCGCCACGCCAAGACTTTCGACATGCTCCATGTCGTCCCTGCACAGGTCGCCCCCGACTTCATCCGTACAAGCCCTCTGGCAGACGCAGCCGGTTGGTGCGAGGTGGATCCGGAGACTCTGCAACACATCCGCTATCCACAGGTGTTTGCCCTCGGCGATGTGTGTTCCACCAGCAACGCCAAAACCGCGGCTGCCGCCCGTAAGCAAATCGTCGTCGTGGCCGAGAACCTCCTGGCAGTACGCGACAACAAGCCCCTGCCCCTGCGCTATGACGGCTACGGTTCATGCCCCCTCACTGTCGAAAAAGGAAAAGTCGTGCTGGCAGAGTTCGGCTACGGCGGGAAACTGCTGCCCACCTTCCCCCTGGATGCAACAGTCGCCCGAAAGAGCGCTTGGTTCCTCAAAGCCCGGTTTTTGCCCTGGTTTTACTGGAACGGCATGCTTAAAGGCCGTGAGTGGCTGACCAGTCTCTCCAAGGCCAGGTGAGACGCGAGCATGTTATTGAGTGCAATGTTCGGGATCGCCATCGGAATTATTCTTGGCCTTACAGGTGCAGGGGGTGGGATTTTGGCCGTACCGGCGCTCGTGATCGGCCTGGGGTGGTCAATGACCGAATCGGCTCCCGTTGCGCTGTTTGCCGTCAGCGCTGCGGCCGCCGTCGGGGCTATCGATGGTCTGAAGAAAGGCCTGGTACGTTATCGCGCAGCCCTGTTGATGGCGTGCTTGGGTGCTGAGTTCTCGCGCCTGGGCGTGCACTTTGCCCATTTGCTGCCCGACACTGTACTGATCTCACTGTTCAGCATGGTCATGGTCATTGTGGCGATACGCATGATTCGACAGGCGAGCGGCAGCCCATCCAAGGCCATCGGCAGTGAGCAATGCTGGCAGGAAAAAAACTGCATGCTCAACCCACAGACCGGCCGACTGCGCTGGACACCAAAATGCACGGTCAGCTTGGCCGTAGTCGGTTCACTTTCAGGGCTGCTGACCGGGATGCTCGGTGTGGGAGGCGGTTTCTTGATCGTTCCGGCATTTCAACAACTTTCAGACATCCGCATGCATGGCATCGTCGCTACCTCACTCATGACCATCGCCCTGATCTCGGCGACGGCAGTGACAGGTGCCATACACGCAGGTACCCACATCACGGTCATCGGTGGGGTTTTTATCGTTGCCAGCGTCAGCGGGATGCTGTTGGGAAGGATCATCTCTCCCAGGATTCCCGCACGGTCGATTCAACTGGGCTTCGGCGCCGTGTGCATGGTGGTGGCAGGCTATCTCCTGTGCAAAACCTGGATCTAGAACATCCACCCGGTGCCACGACGACCTAATTGCGCTCCCCCACTCTCTTGTCCAGGGCCTTGGTTAAACATAACGCCTCGTCCCCCAGAGCCTGGCAAAAGGCCTCGACGAAAACCGACGAGGGTCGGTAATCGGGCCTGATCAACATGACACGATAGGGAATGGATACGTTGATCGGCCTAATGACCAATTCGCTGCCCGCCTCCTGCACGGCGGTCAGCGGGTTGATGATCGCCACCCCCAGTTGTTGCCTGACCATGGCGCAGACCGAAGCGGCATTGGTAGTTTCGATTACGGTACGCCGATCGACACCGGCCTGACCAAAGTGCTCATCAAGTTTCTGACGGTAAATGTCCAGGCCCGACAAGTTGATGAAATCGACACCGCGAAAGTCTTCCAATGCCAGCCGCGGCCTGGACAGCAAAGGGTGCCCTTGCGGCAGTATGCAGACCATGTCGGCGCAAAAGAGCAATTGCCCGCGAGTACCTCGGGGCACATGCTCACTTTCGGTCAACCCGAGATCGTGACGCTGGGCGCTGAGTGACTCCTCAAGCAAAGGCGATTCCTGCGCAGTGATACTCAAGCCAATCCCCGAATACTGCTGGTGAAAGTGCTTGCAGACGCTGGGTAACAACGTCTGGGAGAACAACGGCAGGCACGTGATACTCAGTTGGCCATGTTCGAAGCGTCGGATCGACTGAGCAACGCTGTTGATTCGTTCCAACCCGATATAGGAGCGCTCGACCTCTTCGAGCAGCATCATCGCCTGCGCCGTCGGTACCAGTCTTCCTCCTTCCCGATCAAACAGACGCAACCCCGACAGGCTTTCAAACCGCGCGAGTTCCCGGCTCAGCGTCGGCTGGGAGGTCAATAACAAACGTGCAGCGCCTGTAACACTGCCTGCCTGCATGATCGCCCGGAAAACTTCGATATGCCGCAAGGAGACTTTCATACCCCGCCTTCGTTGATAAATTGAATCCCATATCAAAACTGAATTAACCAGCAAAAAAAAGATATTTTATTGAATAACCTGCAATCGGCATGATGGACTCCTTCCTTATCCTCAGATCAACGACACCATGCCCAACCAGCCCGCCTTCGAGCAATTCGCCGCAATCGCCGCAGAACATGGCACCCCGTTCTGGTGCTATGACGCACAAACCATCAAGGCACGCATTGATCAACTGGCCTGCTTCGAGACCGTTCGATTCGCACAAAAGGCCTGCTCCAATCTGCACATTCTGCGTTTGATAAGGGAGCAAGGCGTTCGGGTCGATGCCGTCTCACTGGGTGAAATCGAGCGGGCACTGCTGGCAGGTTTCAGTCCTGCCGGCACACCGGCAGGCATTGTCTTTACCTGTGATCTGTTCGACGAGCAGACATTACGCCGCACCATCGAACTGGGTATCGAGGTCAATACCGGTTCTATCGACATGCTCCGCCAACTGGGCGAACGCTCACCGGGCCATCGCGTCTGGCTGCGGATCAACCCCGGGTTCGGACACGGTCATAGCCGCAAGACCAATACCGGTGGTGAAAACAGCAAACATGGCATCTGGCACGATCGGATTCATGAAGCGCTCGACGTTATTCGGCAATTCGGGCTGAAGCTCGTGGGGTTGCACATGCATATTGGTTCGGGCGTGGATTACGCGCATCTGGAGCAAGTAGGTTGTGCCATGGTCTCGGCCGTGAAAGTGCTCGACCACGATATCGAAGCGTTTTCCATCGGCGGCGGACTTTCCACACCCTACCGCGAGGGCGATGTGCCAGTGGACATCCAGCGTTATGCCAACGCATGGCGCCAGGCGAGACATGATATCGAGGCGTTTCTGGGGCATCCGGTACGGATGGAAATCGAACCCGGCCGTTTTCTGGTAGCCGAATCAGGTTGCCTGGTGACCGAAGTGCGTGCGGTCAAAACAGTCGGTAGCCGAAACTTCATCCTGGTGAACGCCGGCTTCAATGACCTTATGCGGCCAGCCCTCTATGGCGCTTATCACCACATGACCTTGCTGGACGCCGAGGGTGCCCATGTCAATCGCCCTGAACATGACTACGTGGTGGGCGGCCCCCTGTGTGAATCCGGAGATATCTTCACTCAGGATGAAGAAGGCGTGACCCCGCGTTTGCTGCCCGAGGCGCAAGTTGGCGACCTGCTGATCCTGCACGATACAGGCGCGTACGGTGCCTCAATGTCATCCAATTACAACAGCCGCCCCCTGTTGCCGGAAGTATTGATCGAGCAAGGGCAAACCAAATTGATCAGACGTCCGCAGCCATTGTCGGACCTGCTGGCGCTGGAGTTGAAGTGTGGTAGCCAATCGAGCCCAGACACGATGTAACATTTTCTCTCTGACTGAGCGGGTTACGCAGTCTGATGCCCCTTGCCATCAACCCTCAACGCTTGGCTGGAGTGATTGAGCCAATCTGTTGAGGCGACCGGTTAAATCCCCTGCCACCAGATGCCTTTCGAGAAGGGCAGCGATAATGGGCCGTTTTCAGCCGGTCACAACAGTCACCTACCGGCCGATTGTGTTGAAAAAGTCGATGTTGATATCCTCAACCATTCTGGTGGATTGGTTCTGGATAGATGCTCATGTTGACTGGCTTGAATCATTTTACGTTGGCGGTTGTGAACCTCTCTCGCAGCATTGAGTTTTATGTGGCTCTACCCGGCTTTAGATTGGCTGCCCGCTGGGAGACGGGGGCTTATCTTTCCCTTGGTGATCTCTGGCTTTGTCTGTCTCTCGATGAGAGCCGTGTGGCGGAAAAACAGCCTGATTACACCCACTATGCGTTTTCGGTGGGGCAGGATGATTTTGAAGAAGTCACCGCTTACTTGCGGCTTCGTAACGTTATTGAGTGGAAATCCAATTCGAGCGAAGGTAACTCGTTTTATTTTTCGGATCCCGATGGGCATCGTCTGGAAGTGCATGTAGGCAGCCTAGCTTCAAGGCTTGAGCAATGTCGGCGCCAGCCGTATGCAGGTATGGAGTTTTTTGACTGACCGTGTTCGTCTGATTTTATTGAAAAAGTAGCTCTGCTATCTGGCCTGCGGCAAAATCTCTACATTGGCCAGCAGGGAAGCACGCAGCATGATGGGACAGCTATCGAGTGGGCAGGAACGGCTGTTTTACTCGTTCAACCTTGAAGACCACATCCCCGCCAATCACCTTCTGCGTAGCATTGATCGGTGTCTCGATCTGAGCGATTTACGCCATTACCTCGCCGATTTTTACAACCCAATTGGGCGTCCTTCGATTGACCCAGAGTTGATGATCCGCATGCTGATCGTGGGCTTTTGCTACGGCATTCGCTCAGAGCGTCGGCTGTGCGAAGAGGCCCATTTGAACCTGGCGTATCGCTGGTTCTGCCGGTTAAGCCTTGAAGATGAAGTCCCCAATCACTCGACCTTTTCCAAGAACCGTCACGGCCGTTTTCGGGACAGCGATTTCTTTCGCTGGTTGTTCAATGAAGTGTTGCGTCGCTGCATGGACGCCGGTTTGGTTAAAGGCGAAGGCTTTGCCGTGGACGCCAGCATCATCAAAGCGGATGCGAGTCGGCAGCGCGGCATACCGGGTGATGAACAGGTCAACTGGAGCGATCCAGCCCTGAGCACCCGCGCCGTGCGAGAGTACCTTGAAGCCCTCGATGAAGAGGCTTTGGCCGAAACGCTACCGAAGCGCCTGTCGCTGACGGATCCTCAGGCCCGCTGGACCGCTGCGCCAGGCGGCCCAGCGTTCTACGCTTACTCCACGAATTATCTGATCGATACCGAGCACGGCGTGATCATGGATGTGGAACCCACACCGGCTCATCGAACCGCAGAAGTCGAGAGCACCAAGACGATGATCGATCGGGTCGAAGCGCAGTTCGACATCAATCCGGAACGCCTCATTGGCGACACCGCTTACGGCACCGCGCCGATGCTGGCCTGGATGGTGGAGGAAAAAGACATCGAGCCGCATGTGCCGGTGTGGGACAAAACCGAGCGCAAGAACGACAGCTTTTCGAGTAACGATTTCCACTGGAATGAAGAGGCCGAGGAATACCGCTGCCCAGCCGGCAACGTATTACGCAGCGAATGGCGAGCCTTCAAAAACGAGCGTTCGCACGTCACAAAAGCCAACACCATCATCTTCCGATCCAGACAGACCGACTGCGCGACATGTCCGATGAAAGCCAAGTGCTGCCCCAACACTTCGATTCGCAAAATCGTCCGCAGCGTTCATGAAGCTGCTCGTGATGTCGCTCGACGCATCGCAGCGACGCCGGAGTACGTGCGCTCTCGCCACGAACGTAAGAAGGTCGAAATGTTGTTTGCCCACCTCAAACGCATCCTGAAACTGGATCGCTTGCGACTACGTGGCATGAGCGGCGCAACCGATGAATTCACGCTGGCCGCTGCGGTGCAGAACCTGCGACGGTTGGCCAAATTTTCATCTCAAGGGCCACCAGTCACGGGATAGGTGCGCCTGCACCCAGTAAAAAACCTCAAATTAACCCCATAACAGAGCAGCAAAGATTACCGAAGGGCCGAAAAACCACGCTATGTGGTGAGTCGGTTCTCCGGTGGTGGTCGTGCCTGGGTTCAGGCGATCTGAAAATCCGACTTTTTCAACAGAATCGGCCAATAGCAGCCTGTCGTCACCAGCCGAAATCGCCCCATAGCGGCCGTTTGCGGAGAGTGGCTCACAGTCATGAGCAGTCTATTCGGCAGAAGCGACCCTGGGATTTTCATCATTAGCAAACCAGGATAGGTGAGCCGCGTCCAACAGCGTGGTTAATAGCATGACCTATTTCGTGCCCAAAGGTCCTGCCAGCATCGCCGCCAGCAACCTCGCAGGAGGTTCCGACCTGTTATCGAGCGAGGCGATCACGCTATCCGTCTTGCCGAAGTCAAGGAAGGAATTTTCCGCTAACGCATACTGTGCATGTAAACGTTAAACAATCGGTCGAAGCAAACGATCAACAGGAAACCCAACACATAGACTCACAGGTTGTGGGTTTCACACGCAGGGGGAAGCCGCTTGCGGGGAGACACGCATTCGCTACCCACCGCAGGTCAATGGAGCAGACGTGCAGGTGAGACGATATTGGGCGCCCCTGCTACCCGACTGAGCAATTCCAGCCGGGCAACCTCGAATTTATTCCATATCACCCGATCGGCAAACTTGGGTAGCGAGATGGCTTCTCCAGAATCAAAATCCTCTAGCGCGGCATCCACAATGGCCACTGCGCTTTGATATTGGGTCTGCTGTGAACCTGCATACAAAATTGCTTGAACACGTACTGTGACTTTATTGAAATGCTGCCTTAGCGCGTGGGATAGCGAGAGCAAAAAAGCGCTATTCGCCGACTCAATGGCAGCACCGGAACTCGCCTCGAACACGGGCACCAGATTGATAACCGTTCCGGCGCCCCTCTTTACGAAACCAGTTGCCAACGCGTAAGACAAACGTACGGGAGCAGTGATCCCCAAGGCGATTGTGGCCCCTATCTCATTTTCCTCAGTGATGTCGTGATGGTTGATGAGCAATGTGATACTGGCGTCCTGGCTTAACAAGGCCTCGATGCGGACAACTTCGGCGGACACTGCCAAATCGGCATTCAGCACTTCCACCGATCGTCCGCTGGAGTCAGTCAGCGCTGCAGCGAGCGTCATTAATTGCGGCCGATCCACCGCAATTAAAATCAAGTCGTAGCCCCGCTGAGTCAGTCGGTGGGCGAAAGCTGTGCCTATTGCTGTACCAGCGCCGGTTATAACGGCCGTGCCTTTATGAGTCATGCGGTTTGCTCCAAAGGCGGGTGCATGAAATAGGGCCAGAGTAGTGAACGCCCGTATGTCGGTAAAGGCCGTAAAACCATCATTTTCGGCCTTGGGTTGGTCAAGTTTATGGCCGGAAATGTTGGTATTGCGACCTATTGACGGAGTTCAAGCTGCTTAATCTGTCTTCATTGCGTCGGGCCGCAAGACGCCGCGCCCGACACCACCGATAGCGGCAGGACCAACTTGATGACCACCACCGATAATGATCAGTACTGTGACCACTCCAGCGCACTGGAATCTGCAGCCAGTCACCAGATGGTCATTAGGTTGCGACCTGGCCATGACACGTTTTTTTTTTCGAGCCGATTAACGCGCTCAACTAATGCGTGCCAGCAAGGGGCCCGACGAACTGGAGTTCGTAATGCAGTTCAATGATGCACTGGCTGCGGGTTGAAGTTTCTCGTACCTCAATATCGGCCTTACTGAATTTATCCGGCGCAAAACGCTAGCCCCCTCGAAATCGCGGTTCTGCTTGCAGTCCCGCGATTTTCGCGCATGCTTGCGTTTCGCATGTCAGCAGAATCCATACCTCAAACCAGCGTTCAACTGGGCGAACGGGAGTCTTTATGCAAAGTGTGGCGTTAATCGTACGGCCCGATTTTCAGGTGATGAGCCTGGCTGCGCTTTCCGCTTTCGAGTTTGCCAACCTGGCTGCGGGTGAAAAACTCTATGACATCAGCGTGCTCTCCGAGCATGGCGGCCTGGTCGCCAGCTCGCTGTTCACCTCGGTTGATACGCAGCAGTTCAACAAGACTGAGTTCGATACCGTCTTGATCAGCGGTGCAATGGATCGCAGTTCGGCGTCGAGCGGTATTCACGCCTTTCTGGTTGAAGCCAATGCCGATTCGCGGCGAGTAGGCGCTTTGTGCGTCGGCGCTTTCGCGCTTGCCGAGTCGGGGTTGCTCGATGGGCGGCGAGCCACAGTGCACTGGGCTCGCGCCAAGGAAATGCGCGACAGATTCCCTGCAATCAAGGTCGAAGAAGATCGCATCTTCATCATCGATGGCAAGATCTGGACCTCGGCGGGCATGACCGCTGCGCTCGATTTAACCATCGGTATGGTCGAGAAGGATTACGGTGCCGCGCTGGCCCGGACCGTCTCGCAGCGGCTGGTGCTTTACCATCGCCGCGCAGGTGGGCAGTCTCAGCATTCGGCGATGCTGGAACTGAGTCCGAGCTCCGACCGCATTCAGCAGTCGCTGGATTTCGCTCGAAAAAACCTGCGTCGCGACCTTTCCGTAGAAGACCTGGCGGATGCGGCGTGCCTGAGCCCTCGGCAGTTCAGTCGAAGCTTTCGCGAGCAGACCGGAAGCTCCCCCGCCAAGGCCATCGAAAATCTGCGTCTGGAGGCCGCCCGATTGATGATCGAACAGGGGCGCCTGACGCTTGAAGCGGTGGCCTCGGAGACCGGATTTGGCGACCGCGAACGTATGCGCCGGGCGTTCTTGCGCGTATATGGCCAATCCCCGCAATCGTTGCGCCGGACCTTCGGTTCTAACGCCGACGTATAAGCTTCTATTTTTTCGCAGCAGAATAACGGCGGCCATTGGTCGCCGTTATTCATTCTTGGAACGCTACTTTTTGAGCGTGCAGATTAGTTAATTTGAAGGTTGAAGTTGCGGTGCAGGTCGGCGACCGGATGTGTAGGCCAGGATCAAGGCCGTTGCTGTGCAGAGGGCGCTGACAAAGCCAAGGTTGGCCAACGAGCTGTAGTGCAATGTCAGGGAGCCAAGACCCGCGCCCATTGAGAAACCGAGGTACATGAAGGAGGCGTTGAGCGACAACACCACCGGCGCACTCGCAACGCCAGCCACGCCGACCAGCCTCGTTTGCTGGGCAGGATAAAAAGCCCAGTGCGCCACGCCCCAGGCAGCGATGGCGAGGACAACCGGCACAATTACAAACTGTTTGTCGATAAAGTGCGGCGCCAGCGACAGGACGACGAACGCGGTAGTGGATGTCGCCAACGCTGGCAGGATCACTGCGCGCGGACCGCTGCGGTCTACCGTTCGGCCGCTGATGGCCAGGCCGATTGCGGCTGAAACACCCCAGCCAAATAGCACGAAACCTATCGCCGGGCCATTTATGAGAGTAGTGGCCTCCAAAAACGGCGCGAGGTAGGTGTAAGTGGTGTAGCTCGCCATCGCCCACAACGTAGTGATCAGCAGCGTATGTAAAACCGCTGGCTGAGCCGCAGTTGAAATGCGCTGGCGCAGGCTGGCGGTAGCGAGTCCGGTTCCTATCTCGCGTGGAAGGCCTATCAGCAAACCGGCAACGGCCAGCGCGGCAATGATCGCGACGCTGCCGAACGTGGTGCGCCAACCCATTGCCGCTCCCAACACGGTGCCCGCCGGAACACCCAGGGCAATGGCGAGCGACAGGCCACCGTTGACGATAGCTATCGCGCGGCCACGCTGTTCAGGCGGCACGACCACGCTGGCCAGTGCGTTCGCACCGGGTACATACACTGCCGCTGCGAGCGCCAGCACCAGTCTCGCGGCCATCAACGACCAATAGCCACTGGCCGTGAAGGCCAGCAGATTGGCCACCGAAAATAACGCCATGGCACCAATCAGCAGCCTGCGCCGGTTCAGGTTCCCGGTCAGCGCAGCCAGCACTGGAGAACTTAGTGCATAGGCCAGGGCAAATACAGTGACCAACTGGCCCGCCTTGGCAACGCTGACGTCGAGATCCTTCGCCATGCCGGGAAGCAGGCCCGCAATCATGAAGCTTTCGGTACCGACGGCAAACGTACCTAAGGCCAGCCAATACAGCGGCCGATTGCTTTTGATGAATTGGGTTGAGTTCATGGTATTCCAGCTGTGGAAATGTGAGTTAAGCCATCCGGGTCTCAATCAAGCCGAGGCTAGTGTCGGATAGTCCGTGTAGCCCACTTCGGCGCCGCCGTAAAAAGTGTTGCGGTCGTACGCGTTCAATTCAGCACCGGATTTGAAACGAGCGGCCAGATCCGGGTTGGCAATGAACATGCGCCCGTAAGCGATGGCATCGGCATCCCCGGCAGCAATCGCTTCGCTGCCACTCTGCGCGGTGTAGCCTCCCGCCGAGATCACCGGTCCTTTAAAAAGACGGCGGAATAATCGTGCGTTGTTCGCGACATCCAAACTCAGGTCATCACCCAGGCCTACCGACGAAGCGCGAGGCTCGATCAAGTGCAGATAAGCGATGCCACGCTCGCTCAATGCCTGGATGACATAGCTGAACAGGTCCGTGGGGTTGCTTTCTTTCATGTCATTGAAATTGCCCGACGGCGACAGACGGACACCCACTTTGTCCGCGCCGATGGTGTGGGCGATCGCATCGACCACATTCAGAAGCAGGCGAGCGCGGCCTGCTATCGAACCGCCGTAGGCATCTTCACGCAGGTTGCTGTTGTCCTGAAGAAATTGGTCGAGGAGGTAACCGTTGGCACTGTGAATTTCAACCCCATCAAAGCCTGCGGCCATCGCATTTTCAGCGGCCTGGCGAAAGTCATTGACGATGCCGGGCAGTTCATCAATGTCCAGAGCGCGTGGGATTTCGAAAGGTACCAGTGAAAATTCGGGAGTAAACGCCTGGCCGTCGACCGGAGCCAATGCAGATGGCGCCACCGGCAAAGCGCCCTCGGGGCTATAGGAAGAATGTGAAGTCCGCCCGCCATGCACGATTTGCGCAATGATGCGCCCGCCTTGAGCGTGCACTGCCTTGGTCACTGCGGACCATCCGGCCACTTGCTCGGCCGAGTACAGCCCCGGCATATTCGGATAACCCATGCCCTGCACACTGACGCCCGTGGCTTCGGTAATGATTAACGCGGCTGAAGCACGTTGAGCGTAATACTCGGCGCTCAGGGCAGTCGGTACACCACCGGCAGCTGAACGCATGCGCGTCAGGGGGGCCATGACGATGCGATGAGGCAGTTGCAGCGAACCCAATTGCAGGGGGGCATAAAGATTTTCGATGGACATGAGCAAGTACTCCGCAATAACTGAAGTCAAAAAGGGGTAATGAATTGCAGACGCCGGACTTGGGGTTCGCCCAGCGTGGCGGACGAGCCGATTAGCTGAAAATGAGCTTGCTGAAGTCCAGCGACACAAGCAGAGGCTCGGGGATTTTTTGCCCAGCTTCGTCGTAGGCGTAGATACGGCGTTTTGTCGGCATCATCAGCCCCTGTACCTCGCAGTAATCACTGACGTAGTTAGCGCCGGTAGCTCCGCCAAGAATGTCGACGGTGTAATCATGGCGGCGCATCAGGCCATCCGGCCCGAAGTGGGTGATCTGCTTGCGGGTATGGCTCTCGATATGATCAGGAAAGGTGACTTCCAGACGCCGCCATACTTCGCCGTTTTCCTTCCATGGCTCGATCTCCCTGGATTCGAAGCCGGGGTAGGTGTAGAGAAAAGGCGAAGTCAGGTAGGTCCACAGCGCTTCGCTGGCAAAATAGGCCACATGCAGCAGGTCCCAAGGGCTTTCCAGGGTATGACCAACGAAGGAGTCGGCGGGCTGGTCGCGTTGTTCGACGATGATTCCATCGAGGGTTTCCAGGGTCAGTTGACCTGGTAGGAGCACGCTGCGTTGGTTCGGTCCGGCGAAGGGGGTGATGCTCAGGCGCTGGGTCTGGGTCTCGATATCCAATTCTTTATCGAACAGCTGACCCGGCTGCTGCTTAAGGTGCCAGATGGCACCATCGATCGAAACGTTGGCTTGCAGTCTTGCGAAGCTATTCCAGCGATCCAGGCCACCGTGGGCCTCAACGGCGAAAGCGAGTAGATCATTCATCAGGCGTGCTCCGAAAAGAGGTTTTATATCGATGCGATAGGGTTCGGTAGTGATTCACCGAGTCGGACCGGCGACTCAGAGTGCGGCGCGAAGCACCAGTTCAGCGACTGCGCCAGGCTGGGAGAGCATCGAGCAATGCCCAGCGTCCACCGTGGCATGCACGGCTCCGATCCTGGTCACAAACATTGATTGAAGTTCAGGCGGGATGGCGTTGTCTTGTGTCGCGAGCAGATACCAGCTTGGCTTGCTGTGCCAGGCGGCCTCGGTGACCGGGGTGGATAAAGCCTCGGCAGAGGTTGGCCGCTGGTTCTTGAACAGGGCAACTTTCTCCTGTTCAGAGACGTCCTGGGCAAAGCCTTCAAAGACACCCGTGTGGGTCAAACTGAGGAAACCTTTTTCGTCCGGGCGCAATTCCGCACTCATTGGTGATGGCGCAACAAGGGCTGTCAGGCCAAGTGCCGACTCGCCGACATCAGGAACGAATGCATTGATGTAGACCAATCCCGCGACGTTCTTGTGGACACCCGCCTGGGTAATCACCGCGCCACCGTAGGAGTGACCAACCAGCAACACTGAGCCGCTTTCTGCATCGAGTGCCTCTGCGACCGCAGCCACATCTTCGCTGAACCTTGTCAGGGGAAGATGCACCACGCTGGTCGCGACACCACCGGCTTCGATCAACGCCCGGGCTTTGTCCCAGCAGTCACTGTCAGCCCAGGCGCCGTGGACAAAAATGGCTTTCTTGATATCGGTCATATTGAACTCCCAACGGGATAGCGATGTTGAAATGGGTGGTGAAGTACCGCAGGAAAGAAGCAGTAACTTCTGGCCGAGGCTCACCGTGAGTAGTGCGGAACTCCAACTGCTCTGCGCTGCTGAAGTATCTTGGGCTGTATCGGTTTGGGACATCAGTCGAAAAACCGTCATTTCAAGCCATTGTGCGTTGACCGAAAAAGTCGCTTTTTTGGGGCGCGAGCCAAAGCGCCGCAGCGACCACAAGTGTCGCTGAAACGAGAGGGAAGGAAGGGATGGAGACTAACGCCACTGTGACGCGGCTTCAGACGGTAAGGCCCTGACAGCTGAATTCCATCCGGTAGACAAACGATGAACGCAGATAACCGATCAGCGCCTGCAAGAGGGCCGATTCAAAGTGCTCGGCCATCGCCAGAGGACAACTCCAATCACCCTGAATCAGCAGGGTGTGACGATCGGTGGGATGCGGAGCGAGCGCATAACGAAAGCAGTTTGGTAGTGCAGCCATGCTGTCGACAAAACCGCTGATCTGTTGGGCGATGTCGGACGGGCGTTCGCGCCGCAACTCAACAACGATGAGGTTACTCGCTTGGGTCTGCTGACCAGCGTGTAGGGCGTCGTTATTCTGAAGATGAGTGATCATCGGTTAGCTCCTGCTGGTTGTTGTCCATGATCGGTATCGGCACCTGACTTCCCCGGCGAATTTACCGGTGTCGGCGGCGCCATTTCCCTACCCTCCTCTTCCCAGTGCCTCGCAGGAGCCTGATGTCTTGCAAGAGTGCCGGGGGGCAAGAGGGCCAGCGGTCTGCCGCACGGCAATAATGCCCTGCTGCGTTTGCAACAAGGCCTTGAAGAGTCATGCCGGGAGTGACGTGGGACTGTTACTTTGGCAGGGCTGCCAACGCCGCTTTTTCGATCACCGCAGCCACTTCCTTCGGGTGCGAGATATACACTGCGTGGCTGGATTTGACTTCTGTCACCTGAGCCGCGGCACGGGTGTACATGAAGCGTTCCAGATCAGGATTTATCGCCCGGTCCTGGGTGGCGACGATGGCCCAGCTCGGCTTCGACTTCCAAGCCGGCGAGGTAATCTTCTGGCCGAAGTTGGCGCCGTTGGTCAGCACCTGAGACAACGCCATAAAGTGGGTGAGCTTTTCCGGCAGGTCGGCGGCAAAGTCGGCGCGAAACTTGTCCGGCGCCAGGTAAACGAAACCGTCCGCCGTCGGGGTAATCGCCGTCGAGGCCGCCGGCATTTTGTGCAGCAATTCGCCCGCCGCTTCACCCGTGTCCGGGGCGATACCCGCGACGTATACCAACGAGGCAACCTTCGGATCGGCACCGGCCTGGGTGATCACCACACCGCCATAACTGTGTCCGACCAATACCGCCGGACCATCCTGCAAGGCCAGCGTACGCTGGACCGCTTTTACGTCGTCATCCAGCGAGGTTTCCGGCTCTTGTACGACCGATACATGAAAGCCGTCCTTTTCCAAAATCTGCGTGACACCGCGCCACCCGGAGCCGTCGGCGAAGGAGCCGTGTACCAGCACAACGTTGTGCATCGCGGTAGCCGGCGTAGCCGCCATGGCGTAGCAAGACGCAACGGTGGAAGTTGCCATTAACAGTGCAGCGGATAGAAACTTCATCGATGATTCCTTTTATCAAGTGTGGGTTAAAGATGTAGCGTGCTTGTTCACGCAGGCGCGTCGAGCGATGACGCTGAATGTGCCATGGGTCCATATTAGGGAGCGGCAGCAAGGCTCACAGGACGAAATACCGGCATTTCGAGCCATGTTTTGTCCTTTTTTGCCGGGCTCATCAGAGCTCGTGTACAAACCAAAAAGCCCCCATGAGGGGGCTTCGTTTGGTCTCTACGCTACAGTCGTTCGCGCTCGGCGAAAGACGTTACGCAGTCGCTTCTTCTTTATAGAACTCGTAGTCGGTGTAACCCACTTCGGTACCGCCAAAGAAGGTCGGACGGTCATACGCGTTCAGCGGCAGGTTGTGGCGCAGGCGCTCCGGCAAGTCCGGGTTGGCGATGAAGTGGCGACCGAAAGCCACCAGATCGGCGTCGCCAGCCTGAAGGATGGCCTCGGCGGATTCGCCGTCAAAGCCACCGGCAGCAATGATCACGCCTTTGTAGTGTTTGCGCATCAGTTGGGCAGCGACCGGCGCCGGGTCGGCATTCTCGTCCTCGATGTTGCCCAGGATGCGCGGCTCGATCAGGTGCAGGTAAGCCAGGTTCAGCGGCGCCAGTTGTTGCGCGACGTAGGTGAACAGGCCTTCTGGATCGCTGTCGCCCATGTCACCCCAGGTGCCGCTCGGGCCGACACGTACTGCCACCCGATCGCTGCCCCACACCGAAATCAGCGCGTTGGTCACTTCCAGCAGAAAGCGTGCGCGGTTTTCGAACGAGCCGCCGTACATGTCGGTGCGCTTGTTGCTGTTGTCCTGCAGGAACTGGTCGATCAAATAACCGTTGGCACCATGCAGTTCCACGCCGTCAAAACCGGCTTTCACGCCACGTTCGGCAGCAGTGCGGAAGTTTTCTACCAGGCCTGTGATGTCTTCGATGGTCAGGGCGCGGTTCGGGGTATTGGGTACCCAACCTTCGGTGGTGTAAGCAACGCCGCCGTGCAGGACTTCCGATGGGCCGACAGGGATGCTGCCTGCAGGCTGCACGTCGACATTGGATTGGCGACCGGCATGATAAAGCTGCAGAAAAATCTTGCCGCCTTTAGCGTGCACGGCGTCAGTAACGTGTTTCCAGCCCGCGATCTGGCTGTCGTCGAACAGGCCAGGTGCGCCGAGATAGCCGTTGCCGTTTGGCGCGGCGATGGTGGCTTCACCGATCAGCAAACCGCCTTCGGAAGTGCGCTGGGCGTAGTACTCGGCCATCAGGGCGCCAGGACGAGCGCCCTCTTCGGCACGCATGCGGGTCAGCGGTGCCAATACAATGCGGTGGGCGAAGGTGAACCGCCCGACTTTAACTGGGGAATGAAGTTTGGACATGGTTGCCTCGATTGAAGTGTATGTGTAGAGCGATTGGATATCTGCCCGGGTCGATAGCCATGTGGGCTTTCGGGGTTGGGGCGCTTGGCATCAGTAAAGGTGATTTTCCGGAGTGAATAAATGGGCCGTGTTTCCCAACACTTCGGACTTTTTGGCTGTAATGCTGGCGATCATGGAGATCGAACTGTCGATGTTCGGATAACGGCGCCCGCACTCATGCAAGCGCCGCAGGTCCTCACTGGGCGTAGAGTTCCAACACCTGCGTGTTGAACTCAGTGACAAAGGCGTGTTCATCCGCCCCGGCATTAGCGCGCATTGGCTTGGCCCGCTCGACCAGAACTTCCACCGCGTCCGTGCCCAGCACCGCTATCGTCTCGGCAATAAACTCATCTAATGGCATCGCCAGTTCGACTTCGGAGCTATTCATCAACTCGGTACGTACCCATGGCGGCGCGATTTCCAGCACCTTGACCGAGGTATCGCGCAGCATGAAGCGCTGAGACAGTGCATAAGAATGCAGCGCCGCCTTGGTGGCGCTGTACACCGCCGTCAGCGCCATGGGCACGAAACCGAGCACTGAGGAGGTGTATGCCACATAGGCGTCATCGGCTTTTTTGAGGTGCTCGATCAGCGCCGAAGTCATTCGAATGGGGCCCATCAGATTGGTGGTAACGGTCGACACCAGCAATTCGTCATCCACTTGGCCGGCCGCAGTGTCCGGCAACATGATCCCGGCGTTATTGATCAGCACATTGAGCTGCGGGAATTCGTTGATCAACTGTTTCGCGACCGCGGTAATACTGGCTGGATCGGTAATATCCAGTTCGACCGCGTGCATGCCCGGGTTGGCCGCAACGACGGCTTCCAGATGGCCCTTGCGCCGACCTGAGATAATCACGTGGTTTCCCAGTTTGTGCAGTGCTTCGGCCAGCCCACGGCCGATACCAGAGCCGCCGCCGGTAATGAAGATGGTGTTTTGAGTGAGTTTCATGGGTGAGTCCTCTGAGATTGCGCAAATGCAAAGCGTGAATGATTGAGAAAAAGGGCGGGTTGCCCGTGCTGTGAATTCAGGGTCTATGCTAGGCACGAACAAAAAAGCACATGGGTCGAAATACCGACGTTTCAGGCCATTCGCTGGCTGCACGATTGGCAAACTCAAATGCAGAGCGTGCAGCCAGACTGGGCCGTCACTTCAGGTTCATGAAAGTTACCGGCCCCCATGAATAGCCGGTGTCCCTTCCCAATTCCCCCGCCCGCCTCTACTCTGCATTGACCTTCCCTGCGCACCGAGCACACCTCAAATGATGGACAGCCTCAGCGGCATTACTGCCTTCATTCATGTGGCCGAAACCCGCAGCTTTACCGAAGCCGGTCGACTTTTGGAAATCTCCTCATCCGCAGTGGGCAAGAGCGTGGCGCGGATGGAAGAACGCCTGGGTGTGCGGCTGTTCCATCGCAGCACCCGCAGCGTCACCCTGACCACCGAAGGCGAGCTGTTCCTGGACCGCTGCAAGCGTATCCTCAGCGAAGTGGAAGCGGCAGAAATGGAATTGCTGGAACTGTCCGCCACCCCGCGCGGCAAGGTGCGCATCAGCGTGCCGATCCAGAACGTATTGATCATGCCGGTACTGGCCGGATTCATGCGTGCCTACCCGGACATCGAGCTGGACGTGGACATGTCCGACCGCATGGTGGACGTGATCGAGGAAGGGTTCGACGCGGTGATCCGCACGGGCGCGCCGCAGGATTCGCGGCTGATGGCGCGCAAGCTGGGGGGTTATCAATTGCAGTTGGTGGCATCGCCAGCGTATCTGGAGCGCCATGGCGATCCGACACACCCGGACGATTTGATCCGCCACGTGTGCCTGCTGCACAAGTTTCCGGCCACCGGGATGATCGAGCGTTGGCCGCTACGCGTCGACGATACGCACATCGAGCCGAACCTGACGCGGGCGTTGACCTGCACCACGATGGACCCCCTAACGTACCTGGCGATCGATGGGGTGGGGATTGCCTGCCTGCCGGATTTTTCAATCCGTCAGCCGTTGGCCGACGGCAGGCTGAAAGTGGTGCTGGAGGACTACACCGACCACACCGGCAACCTGTGGATGCTCTGGCCTGCGTCGAAGCAGACGGCACCGAGATTGCGAGTGTTGATCGACTACTTCAAGGACAACATTCTCAAAGCCTGAACTCAGCGTTGCAGCGCCTCGGCAATCGGCGCTTTGCCGAGACCGAAACTGAGCATCACCGCCAAACCGAGCACACCGATGGCGGCGCCCAGCCACAACGCCGAAGACACGCCGGCGTGATCAACCATCAAGCCGCCAAACAGTGAACCCGAAGCAATCGCCACCTGAAACGTGGTCACCAACATGGCGGAACTGGCTTCCGGCAATTGCGGCGACGTCAGTTGCATCCAACTGCTCACGCCCAGCGGAATTGCGCCGTAGGCAACACCCCACACCAGCACCGCCAACGTCACGCCCCAACCCTGCAACCCGGGCAAGGCCAATTGCGCGATCACCATCAGCAACACCACGGCGCCCAGTGACGCACGCAGGTGCGTGGTGATGCTCCCGGCCATGGCGAAGTTCGCCAGCATGCCGACCAAGCCAAAGCCCAACAGAATCGCAGTGATCGCACTCGGCGAGAAACCCGCGTCATGCCCAAGGAACGGCGCAATGTAGGTGTACGCCGTGAAATGCGCCGCCACCACCGTGCCCAGCAACAACATGCTGCGCCGGGCATTGCTGCGGGACAGAAACGCCAACAGCGCACGCGCCTGCAAGCCCTCGCGGGAAGGCAGCGAGGGTAGCGTCAGCCATTGAGCAACCAGCGCCAGCAACGCCAATCCTGCGGTCACGGCAAACGACATCCGCCACGAAAACAGCGTGCTGACAAACGTACCAAACGGCACACCGAACACCGTCGCCAAGGTAATCCCGGCAAATATCAGTGCCGTCGCTTTCGCCGCTTTTGACTCGCTGACCAACCGCCCGGCAGCCGCAATCGCCACCGCCCAGAAACCACCCAGCGCCACCCCCAACAAGCCGCGCCCCAACAACATGATCGGCAATGACGGTGCCACCGCCGAAACGACGTTGGACGCCACCAGCAACAAGGTCAACAGCAGCAACAGGTGTCGCCGATTCATGCGCCCCGCGCCCAGCATGATCGCCGGCGCCGACACGGCCGCTACCATGCCCGGCACGGTCACCATCAACCCGGCCACACCATCGGTGATGCCCAGGCTATTGGCAATTTGCGGCAGGACGCCGACCGGCAGGTATTCGGTGGTGACAAAGGCAAAAGCGCCCAGGGCCACCGCGTACACCGACAGCCAGTCGCGCCAGGAGGACGGCTGCGCTGGCGCGAGCGCAGCGGTGGCCGGTGATGCAGACAGATCGTTCATGGCAAAGCTCCACAATAATGAGTGGCGCCATACTAGGTATCCGAGCCCTGCGGAAAAACGGTGCG
This sequence comes from Pseudomonas sp. TE12234, assembly GCF_054061835.1. Classification (NCBI taxonomy): domain Bacteria; kingdom Pseudomonadati; phylum Pseudomonadota; class Gammaproteobacteria; order Pseudomonadales; family Pseudomonadaceae; genus Pseudomonas; species Pseudomonas sp. TE12234. Next base: position 104,533 of record NZ_JBSSEP010000020.1, on the reverse strand, counting down.
CGGCTCCGATCACTGCGGATCAATCGTTCCGTAATTGAACCGGCGCACAGGCCATTAGCGCCTTTCCTGTCCGCAGTGTTCGGCCCTTTGGCCGGTTTTTCCGCGGGGCTGCGCTCCCTAGACTTCACCTCGTCAGCCAAACCCTACGAGGACATTCCCATGACAACTGCACACTCCCCTATTCGCGTCGGCATCATCGGCGTCGGTAACTGGGCTCGCCACGGCCACCTGCGCGTGCTCACTCTGCTGCCGCAATATCACCTGCAAGCGGTTTACAGCGAACGCCGCGAACGCGCCGAATCCGCGGCCAGTGAATACGCCATCAGCCAGGTCGCCGACTCGGTCGACGCGTTGGTCAACAACCCTGAAGTCGACTTGGTCGTGGTGCTCAACACCGCCCCGCAACACGAAAAAACCGTGCGCGCCGCCATCGCTGCCGGCAAAGACGTCTACTGCGAATGGCCGCTGACCACCACCACTGCAGACTCCGAACAGTTGCTGCACCTGGCCAAGGACGCCGGCGTGCGCCACATCGTCGGCTTGCAACGCCGCCACGCGCCACACAACCGCTACCTGCAAGACCTGATGCAACAAGGCTACGTCGGCAAGGTGCGCTCCGTGCGGATGCACGTCAGCATGAATTACTTCCAGGCCTTGCGCCCCAATGCCCTGCGCTGGACTGCCCCCGAGGAAAACTTCTCCAGCGTCATCGCCATCTATGCCGGACACTTCCTCGACATGCTTTTCACTGCTACTGGCTGGCCAGTAAGCGTCTCGGGGTTGATGGTCAACCAGTTCCCGAAAGTGACGATCAAGGAAACCGGCGAAGTGCTCGACAGCACCGCCCCCGACCAACTCGTGCTCAGCGGCATGCTCGAAGACGGCGGCGTCATTTCGATCCACATCGAAGGCGGCAAACGCAACGGCTCGGGTGTGCAGATCGACATCACCGGCGACCGGGGTGACCTGAAAATCACCAACCGTTCGGCGTTTGGCGATGTCGGCGACGACTATGTCGTCGAGGGCGCGCATGGCGATAACCTGACGCTGGAAGTGTTGCCCGTGCCTGAGAATTATCAGCGCCTGCCGGCCTCGTCATTGCCGTCAGCCGTGCTTGAACTGGCAGAGCTCTATCACGTGTATGCACAGGATGTTGCCGAAGGCACCCATGCGGCGGCGACGTTCAACGATGCATTGCGCCTGCATCAGTTGCTGAATGCGACAAAGAGCGGGACTCAAACTCCCCTGAAATGGATCGTGTGACGACTCATGCTTGTGAAATCCCTCGATATTGAACTATCGAGTATGAAACCTCGTTGGCGCAGCCGGGGCAGACACATACCCGCCCCGAAGCGCCATTTAATCTCAGGGGCCATTGTTGGATCGTCGCAGCCCCCCTTTTACTCAATTGAATCCGGGAAACGTACGCCGAACATCGGTAAGCCGCTGGCAGAACTGACTGTGGTGGCCTCGTCCTGGAGCACGTCCCAGTGTTCGACCAGAATGCCATTTTCGAGACGCACGATGTCTACTGCGATGAGCGCAGTCGGACTACCGTTTCCAGAGAAACGGCCATGAACCATCACTTTGTCATCCTCTGCCATTATTACGCTGGGTTCATAAGTCAGTGTATTGGGCAGACTTTTGATCAAGTCAAATAAACCCTGCCGTCCTGGAGGGATAAGCGCACTGTGCTGAATATAGTCCGCAGACCAATACTCCTCGGCTGCATCGTAGTCACGTTGATTGAATAAAGCATCGAAAGCTTTAAGTACGATAGATTTGTTTCTTACTTCAATATTCATAGTTGCTCCTGATCGTATGTTGAGACTTGGGGAAATAGAACGCAGACCATTCGAGTCCTAATGGGCAGTTACAACGACAGGGTTGGTCTCTCGAGCGCTTTCAAATTCCGACAAGTCCGGTTGTGAAAGGGCGAACAAAGGACAACGCATCAGAGTTCCGCGCGCTGTAGGCAATACATCCTAGCCCTGAGGTTTTAAGCGTATAAGCCGAAAAACCGACATTTCATGCCAAACCGTTCACCCTGACCGAGGACTTTCCATGCGTAAGTCGTCGTTGTTAAGAATGAGGAGCAACCGCAGATCTGAGTCCACGGCGGGCGCTAAGCCGCCTTTCATAATTTACGAGTATTGGTTAAAGGCTTCCTCGTGATCCTGCGCGTGTACGAAACGACAAACGCATTTTTCAATAAAGCCTGAAATCTCGATGATTTGCAGAAACAATAACGGGGGAGATCACACTGCGACATTTCCGCGTTCATAGCCGGCTATCGGACGATCTTTGATGCCAGCCAAGGGTCGATTTTTCAGGACTTCGCGACAAGCAGGAAATCGGCCATAAGCAGCCATTCGCGAAGGGCCACAATGGGTCGATTGCTGCCCATCGCGACAGGCAACAACCGGCCAGATGCGGTCATAGGGTGTTTATAAATACCGCGGCAATTCACCACCTTTCCGGCCAGTGAAAGATAAATGGCAGCTGCCAAGGTGCTTCGCACATCCTCCGCGTGAGTCTCGGCTCGGAGTCCACCGTTGATCGAGTACAGCAAATTGCGCTTGAGGTCTGCGATACTAATGGCCACGGTGGCACGAGTACGTGCCTTCATTCGGCACTTGGGTTTGGAGATTTCCATGCGTGACATTATTGACGGCTTTCTGCGTTTTCAGCGCGATGTCTATCCGCAACGCGTCGAGCTTTTTAAACAGCTCGCGACGACACAAAATCCGAAAGCGTTATTCGTCACCTGCTCGGACAGTCGTGTTGTGCCTGAGCTCCTTACGCAGCGCGAACCGGGTGAGCTGTTCGTGATTCGCAACGCCGGCAACATCGTGCCGTCGTATGGTCCCGAACCGGGCGGCGTATCGGCTACCGTCGAATATGCGGTCGCAGTGCTCGGCGTACAGGACATCGTGATCTGTGGCCACTCGGACTGCGGAGCGATGGGCGCGATTTCACGCTGCACGTGTCTGGACCATCTTCCGGCTGTCGCTAACTGGCTACGTCACTCGGACGCCGCGAAGGCGATTAACGCGGCGCATCAGTTCGACTCGCCTCGCGCGAAGCTCGATGGCCTCGTGCGCGAAAACGTCATCGCGCAACTGGCGAATCTGCGTACCCACCCATCGGTGGCACTCGCGCTTGAGCAGGGTCGAATGAATCTGCACGGCTGGGTCTACGACATTGAGGCAGGTTGCATCGATGCGCTTGATGGCGCGACACGACAATTCGTTTCACTTGCTGATTCCCCGACCACCGTGGCGGTTGCTGCGCGCAACGACAGACAGATGTAATGGCGAAAGGCATGTCAGGGAGGTCGCATTACTCCCTGAACATTTCCACCCCCGCTAAAGCCAGAGAAGTTGCATTGTCTATCGAACAGGTCCGAGGAGTACGCACTTCGATTTTTTGGCGGTGTTTTTAAACCGCCTGGCCCCAAAGCGGTCGGTCACGAATGCAGCAACGGCAAAACGCGCATCGTCGCATCTGTCCAGCGTCAGCAGGATTCGGTCATCGATGACATAAATGGATGTGTATATGGAAAGCATGCCGACTGGAAATTGAACGCGTTGCGTATCAAGAGTTTTTAATTCTTTGGGAACGCATCGATGCGTTTATTGGGAATGTTTGATTTTACTCAAGTCTATGGCACGAATTCGGCACAGACTTCGATGCATGACGATGCCATCCTGCACAACGATCCTCCCGAACAAGTTGACCCAGTTAGCTGAGGAGCACCGGATTAACCGGGTGCTTTTTCATATGTTGTTAGCAGCGATTGGGAAACTCATGTTTGCCGGCTTTGAATTTGCGCAGGATGCTTGAACCTACCACTCTGAAGTCACAGCCTGGAGGAGAGGAAAAATCATGCGGATTTCAATAGGGTGTGTGGTGTTGATGCTGTTGGCGGGGTGTATGGCGCCGACAGTGAATGAGGTGCGTAACGAAGGTCCGCGCAAGGTTCTGTATTCAAAAAAGACCGATGAAGTCCTCGCAAAATGCGTCGAGTCCAAATGGCAGAGCCAAAAGGAAATCGGAGGAGAGCCGGGAGCGTCGCAGCAACCAGGCAAGGATAGGGGCTACACGGTGTTCACCGCTCACTCGGCGTACTTTGTCGATATTCAGCCAGAGGCATCAGGTTCGGTCGCCAAGTACTACGCCCTGGTGGACAACAACTGGTTTTACGAAAAACACCTGAACGCGTTACAGAGCTGTCTGTAATTTTTAGCAGTATCGAAGCTCACTTCGGCGTGAAGTTTTTTGTTTCCGCAAAAGGCGTTTCCGAGGAGAGAGAACGTGAAGGTTCACCAAGAGCATGAGCTGATCAAAGGTCCGCGTTGCACCGGCCTTTCAAACAAGCTTGCGAGTCAGTCCCGCCTCAGCGCGAATGCCAAGCGTCTTTGGGCGTTCTAGGCAACAGAACTCATCAGGAGCGGCCGTGTGAAACTGCATCTGAAAGCCTCAAACACAGCTCGCTCTGACACGGCGTCACTTCGCCTCAACGTCGTATCAGGGCTCACGGCCGCGGCTGTCGTACTGCCCAAGGCAATGGCCTACGCAACTGTCGCCGGCTTGCCTGTTGCCGTCGGTCTGTATACGGCCCTCGTCCCGATGTTGATTTACGCATTCCTGGGCTCGTCGCGGGTGCTCAGCGTCAGCTCCACCGCCACGCTGGGGATTCTGGCTGGTGCACAGATCGGCCTGGCGGTCCCCGATGGGGACCCCGGGAAACTGATCACGGCCACGGCAACACTGACCGCACTGGTGGGCGCCATGCTGCTGTTGGCGCGGCTGATACGCCTGGGATTTCTCGCGAACTTCATTTCCTCCCCGGTGTTGAGCGGCTTCAAAGCAGGTGTCGGCCTTGTGATCGTGTTGGATCAGGTACCAAAACTCCTCGGCATCCACATTGCCAAACAAGGGTTTTTTCTCGATCTCCTCAACATTGTGCATCACGTGCCCGGGAGCTCTCTGATCACGCTCGTGGTTACTGCAGCGGCGTTCCTGATCCTCATTGCAATGGGACGCCTGTGGTCACATTCGCCAGCACCGCTTGTTGTGGTGGCAGGGAGTATCGCCGCCTCATGGTACTTCGGCCTGCAGGCTCTCGGCGTTTCGACAGTCGGCTTGATTCCCCAAGGGTTACCCCCATTCACGCTGCCCGATCTCACATTGGTTGAACAAATGGCACCGGGTGCGCTCGGGATCGCGCTGATGAGCTTTACCGAAACGATTGCGGCAGGTCGTGCCTTTGTCCGGCCAGGCGACCCCCCGATCAATGCGAACCGCGAGTTGATCGCTACCGGACTGGGTAACCTCGGGGGCGCACTGCTGGGCGCGATGCCCGCTGGGGGAGGTACTTCGCAGACGGCGGTTGTACGCGCCACGGGAGGACAGTCTCAACTGGTCTCGATTGTCACTGCCGGCATGGCTTTCGCCACGATGCTGCTGCTTTCCGGAATTCTCGGGTATCTGCCTCACGCCACATTGGCGGCTATCGTCATCTACTACTCGGTCGGGCTGATTCAACCACGAGAATTCCTGGCTATTCGCAAAGTGCGCCCGATGGAGTTCCACTGGGCGCTCGTCGCCACGTTGGGTGTGCTGTTGTTTGGCACGCTGCAGGGCATTACGGTGGCAATCGTCGTATCACTGGTCAGTTTGGCCTATCAGACCGCGCGTCCGCATGTGTACGTCCTTGGTCGCAAACGCGGCACCGACGTGCTGCGGCCGTTATCGGATGAACACCCCGATGACGAGACTTTCCCGGGGCTGCTGATCGTGCGACCGGAGGGACGTCTGTTTTTTCTTAACGCGGACTATGTGAGGGAGCAGGTCATCGCGCTGGAGGCGCAGTATCATCCACATGTGGTTGTCTGGGACATGAGCGCCGTTCCCGACATCGAATACTCGGCACTGCAGGCACTGATTGAAGGCGAAAAAAACCTGGGCGAACTCGGTGCCAGTCTCTGGCTGGCGGGATTGAACCCTGGTGTACTTGAAATGGTACGACGTGCCGGGCTCGACGAAAAACTTGGAGGTGAGCGTATGTTGTTCACCGCCCACGCAGCGATCGAGCGCTATCAAGCTAATGAGCCAACCCTGATCAGGGCCACATAGTAGTCACGCCCTGGGTCCGCAGTACCCTAGGGTTTTTCGCCACCGTCGTTGTTTGTATGAATCAATTGGTAAATATGATTGACCTCGGCGAAAAACACACCCGTGGATAAGCCGCACATGATGATGCCCGTCAACCCCTCCATCAGCCCAAACAGACGCCAGGGTTTCACCAGCACCACATCACCGTAGCCGATGGTCGCGTAGGTCACTCCAGAGAAGTAAAACGCCGTTTCGAAATCAGGCAGAGATCCCTGCCACACATAGAATGTCCCCCAGATCGAGATGGCGATCACATGCAGCATGATCATGTAGCAGACAATCCATACCAACCGCGTGCTAATAGCGCCTAGTTGCCTTAAAAGTACATTTTTTCTGCGGGACAGAAACCTTAGCATCAAGGCCAGACCGACGGCATGCACGACCACGGTAATGGCCGTCAGCCCCCATGCGAAAAAGATGCTCGAATACATCAGTACTCCTTCCGGACGTTAGCCCGACAGGTAGACATCCAGTCTTGAGAGGGTATGACCCATATACTGCCTTTCGGGAAACAGGTCTAACCTGCTACGAATTGCTATTGCTCAAGCAACGCTTCTATTCGACCAGAGTTGACAGCGTCAGTCAGGGTCAAAAAATCCCGAGGTTGTTCGGCTTTTTCGTGGATGCCAAACCGTGTATCTACGGGTTGATCTTCTCTGTATGCCCCGACGCCCTTGGGTAAAGAGTTTCGACGAACGCAGGTAGGCGGACTTGATAAATATCAAGTACCCCCTTCGTACCTGCCGGGGGTGCGTCCACCCATTAACTGTCCTTATGAGGTGCATTGAAACTCGACGGTATGAACACGGGATTGAAATCCACGTCTTCTCGCGGCGGTGGGATGGCGCGTCAAGCGCAATGGAATTCAGTGCTAATCCCATCCGGCGACGGCATGTTGATCGATGAGACGTTCCCTACCAGGAAAACAAGACGCTTAGGTTGGTGTCGTAAAAAAGGAAATAAATCTTCGATTGTGGAAAGGCCTCGAATCATTGGCTAGCCTCTCAGGACTACGAGTGGCCAATTCGGGACTCGCATTTCTTGAAATGCCGAGAGGAGATTGTTCCATGTACTTACCCCGACAGACTGGCTTGCTTGGGTTGCTTTCACTGTCAGTTTTTGCGGTGCACGCTGCGGATAAGTAGCCCAATATCCTGGTCATCAGGGGTAATGATATTGGTCGTTTTAATATCAGCGCCCACAACATGTGGATGATGGGCTACAGACACCGAGTATCGACGGCATCGCCTATTGGCAAAGCGGCGAATCAATTCAAGGTTGGGACTTAAACTTACAGTCTGCTGCAGGGCTATGTTAACCAAAGAGGCCAACCCATGCCGATTATCCGTTTCTTGCCTGTGTTAATAAGTTTGGCTCTTGTGTTTCCGCCAGGTTATGTATTAGCTGAAGAATCACAAGCTGAACTGGCAAAAAAACTGAACAACCCAGTAGCAAACCTGATCAGCGTTCCCATACAGTACAATCACGATAGTGGTCTGGGACCCAATAATGCCGGACGCAATATCACCAATATTCAACCCGTATTCCCGATTGAGCTGGATGCGGATACGAATATTATCTCTCGCACTATCTTGCCCGTAGTCAATTACCAATCAGTCATGCCTGGCGACAATGGGGCATCGGGAATTGGTGACACCCTGCAAAGTTTTTTTTACTCGCCCAAAGCGCCCTCGGAAAATGGCTGGATCTGGGGGGCAGGTGTCGCTGTGCTGATACCCACGGCTAATAAAGAAGAGCTTGGTTCGGGAAAATGGAGTGCGGGGCCAACGGCCATTTTGCTCAGACAGCAAAATGGCTGGACGTACGGCGCCCTGGTTAACCACCTCGATTCTTTTGCCGGGCAATCTGGTCGCCAGTATGTCGACTCTACCTATTTGCAGCCGTTCCTCTCCTTTACGACCAGTACCCATACCACCTATGCCATCAACAGTGAATCTACTTATGACGGTCAAATCAAAGAATGGACAGTCCCGCTGAATTTTATGGTTTCCCAACTTGTAAAAATTGGTAACCGTCCTGTGCAGTTTCAAGTGGGCTATCGTAAATACGTCACCAACCCCACTGATACACCAGATCATGGCATACGCGCCGCAGTAACATTCCTGTTCCCTAAATAGAGGGATCGATAGTTCAACAAAAGGCCGATAGCTACTGCAAATGAAGGACAGCCAAGGGTCGATGCTGTTGAAAAAGTCGGATTTTCAGATCACATGAACTCAGACACGGCCTTTAGCGGAGAACCTGCTCACCACTTTGAGTGGTTTCTCGGCCAACAGAATAGGTCGACGGCTCCCCTTCCAGACAGGCTCAAACCGGCCAGAAGCGGACAGCCTCCCCCGCCGCTTTTCGTCGTGATGAATGAACACAGATAGCAAAAGATCAGAAACCCGCTATTACGTTAGTAATTGCCACTTCATTCATCGCAGGTCGTCACAGGTGCGCCCCACCATGGGAAATCCACTTAAGCATTCGAGCGTTCGTTTTGGCTTTTTACTGGGTGTTATCTCAATGGGACTGACCGCTTGCAGCAATCACGAGACCGCATCTACCAAGGAAGTGACTCGACCACCTATCGATGACAGCGCGACTTCGTCCGTGCGAGTCACTACCAGTTGGCTACAACACTCACTTAGCCAAACGGGATGCCTGGAACACGCCACGGCGGCTCTTACAAAGGCGAGATATTTTGTTGAGGCAGGAGACCGATCCGTCTATGGGTTGCGCGAAGGCATGACTTTTGCGATTCGCTGCGACTACGAAGGCGTTGCTTTTTTCGCAGTCGCTTATCGCCACAGGCCAGATACTCAAACCCAGGATCGGGTCTTGAATGAAATCACCAGGCTATTTTAAGAACTACGGGTGAGAGATATAGGGGCTCGCCCGCAGATAAGCCAATGCCGGTCCTCTTCTCTCCCGGCGATGACGCCAAAATGTCCGCCAGGCCCTTCAGCGCCTGTCCAGATAGCGGAACAGTTCCTCCTCCTGGTCGAAGTGCAACTGCACCAGGGTATCCAGGCGAATTAACTGATGCTGAATCTCTTCGGCGGGCACAGTGGTCGGGTCGGCGCTGAAGTCGTTGCTCATGCGCGTCAGCAAATGGATGCAGCGAAAAATCTCGCGGTGTCCGTAGCTCAGTGCCGACAAGGGGTCTTCGCCCGGCATGCTCAGGGTCAGCAGCGGGTATAGCGTGTTTTCATCGTCCCGTTCATGGCTGGCGAGCGAGGCTTGCAGTTTGTCGACCAGTTCCAGCAGATCGGTCTGCGCTTGCTCAAGCGGTCGCCGGGCGAAATCGCCGGCCAGTTGGTGCAGATCACTCAGCACTTTGTTGAGTTGGCGGTGTTCATCCTGCAGTCGATCAATGTGTTCGCCGGCCAGTCGCCGCAGGCCCGGTCCTGGCGACGCCCCCAATGCACGCAAAGCATTGAAGATGATGACCACATCTATGACTTCCTGAACCACGGCGCCGGCGAGCGGTGGCAGGTAACCGAGGGCGGCCACCGTCATGGCCAGCAACGACAGTCCCATGCCGGCCAGCACGCCTTGCACAGCGATATGGCGTGTACGGCGGGCAATCTGCAGTGCCTCGACCAGACGATCCAGACGATCCACCAGCAGCACAACCCCCGCCGCTTCCGCGGAGGCCGTGGCACCACTGGCCCCCATGGCCACGCCGACGGTGGCCGCCGCCAGCGCGGGTGCGTCGTTGATGCCGTCGCCGACCATCAGCGTGCTGGCCCGCGTGCAGCCCTCCTGTACGGCACGCACCTTTTCTTCCGGGGTCAACCCGGCACGCAATTCGTCGATGCCGGCGGACAGCGCAATCATTTCGGCCGTTTCCAGGCGATCCCCCGTGAGCATGACGATCCGCTCGATGCCGTTGTTGCGCAGCCGGCGAAGGGTTTGTGGGGTTTCCCGACGCAGGCTGTCCGAGAAAACCAGCAGGCCGGCAAGGGCCCCATCCACTTCAACGAAGCTGCCACCGCAGGCCAGGTAGTCCATATGGCGCAACATGGCTGTGGCCCAATCGCTGACCGACGCCTCGGTTTGAGCAAAAGACAGCGTGCCGAGACGCACTCGCTGGCCCTCTATCAATCCGCAAAGACCGGAACCCGGGCTTTCTGCCACCTCTTGCGGGGCGCTGAGTGGCAATCGGCGCTGGCGCGCGGCTTCGACGATGGCCTGGGAGATGGGGTGCACCGAGGCCTGCGCCAGCGAAGCGGCCAGGCCCAGCAGATGCAGTGGATCGACCTGGCCATTGACCTCAACCGACTGCAGGCGGGCGTGGCCACTGGTGAGGGTGCCGGTCTTGTCGAGAAACAGCTGTTTGGCTCCTGCCAGCGCTTCCAGGGTGGCGCCGTCCTTGATGAGGATGCCGCGCCGCGCCGCCCTGGAGATACCGGACATGATCGCGATCGGCACTGCCAGGATCAAAGGACAGGGCGTGGCCACCACCAGCACCGCCAGCGCCCGCAAAGGATCGCCACTCCAAAGCCAGGCCAGTCCGGCCATCAGCAGCGTCAGCGGAACGAAGAGCAAGGCATAACGGTCGGCCAGGCGCACGAAAGGCGCGCGCGAGCGTCGCGCGGCCTCGGCCAGCCGCACGACCCCGGCGTAAGTACTCTGCGCTGCCGTCTGCGTCGCCATTAACTGGATCGGCGCGCCGGCATTGGCGACGCCACTGCGCAACGGCTCGCCTTCCCGACGGGTGACCGGTAACGACTCACCAGTGAGCGCAGACTCGTCCAGCGTTGCCGTGGGGCTCAGTAGACGGCCGTCGACGGGGACCACCTCGCCCAGACGTACAAGCAGCGTCTGACCCGGCTGGATCTGCTCGACCGGTATCTGGCGCAAGTCGTTCAGCTCCTGCAACCAGGCAAAGCGTGGCGCCCGATCGACCAGTGCACGTAGCTCACGCTCGGCGCGTTGCGCAGTGAAGAATTCCAGGGTACGCCCGGAAGCCAGCATCAACGCAATGACCGCCGCCACCAGCATCTGCTCAAACACCAGGGCCGCACCGATCGACAGCAGAGCGATCAAGTCCACACCGGCCTCGCGCCGGGCCAGGCGCCTGACGATCTCCACCAGCAGCACCAGGGCCATGACCAGGCTTCCCGAGAGCCAGCACATCGCCGCCCACTCAGGCCTCTGAGCAAATTGCGCAATGCCACCCGCCAGCAGTGACAGGGTAGTCAGCAGCAATAGCGCCGGATCCAGCCACTTGTTGAACATCGTTTTGGGTTCCTCAAAAGGGATCGCGCGTTGCAAAGAACCTGCCGTACGTCGGCGTGCCTGGTCACTGCGTCCCCTTGATTCTAGTGACTTCGCAGCAATCGTTTTTTTAATGCCATGGGCATAAGCCGAAAGCCTCGCAGAACGGCAAGCCGCCGGGGCCGGCCGCAACCCCTGGGCACGCCATCAAACGGGTTTTAACGCCTCTTGCCACGCCTCAATCTGATATGTTTTTTTTCAGTAATGTTGATTATGGATTTTTTATATGTCATTTATAGCCTCGCCGATCACAGGACTGATCCACCGCGCCAACCCGGATGGCGGGCACCCGTCCCCCAAATGCCCTCCAAGGAGTCAACAAGATGAACAAGACAGAACTTCTAGGTGCTCTGGCGCTGTGCGCTTTCAGCTTCCTGGCACATGCCGACGAAAACAGCCTGCGCATCGGTATCGAAGCCGCCTACCCGCCCTTCTCCTTCAAGACTCCAGAGGGCAACGTCAGCGGATTCGACTACGACATCGGCAACGCTCTGTGCGAAGAAATGAAGGTCAAATGCGAGTGGGTCATTCAGGAGTTCGACGGCATGATCCCGTCGCTCAAAGTGCGCAAGATCGATGCCGTGCTGTCGTCGATGTCGATCACCGAAGACCGGATGAAGTCGGTCGACTTCAGCAAGAAGTACTACCACACGCCGGGCAAGTTCGCGATGAAGGCCGGCAACGTGATCAATGACCCTTTGGTGGACCTCAAGGGCAAGAAAGTCGGTGTGCAACGTTCCTCGACCTACGACCGGTTCGCCACCGAGCAACTGGAAAAAGCCGGCGTCGTCGTGGTGCGTTACGGCTCACAGAATGAGGCATTCCTCGACCTGGCCTCGGGCCGTCTGGACGCCACTCTCGCCGACATCGTCGCCACCGACGAGAGCTTCATCAAGACACCGGCGGGCCAGGGCTTCGCGCTGGTCGGGCCGGACATCAACGACCCCAAATACTTCGGCCGAGGCGCCGGGATCGCCGTGCGCAAGGGCGACACCACCAACGTTGCGCGCCTGAGCGCCGCGATTGATGCCATTCGCGCCAATGGCAAGTACCAGCAAGTGATGGCCAAGTACTTCGCGTTCGATATCTACGGCGAATAAGCCTTACCCCCAGCCCCGGCGCCTGCACATTGCGGGCGTTTTTCGGGGCATGTCTTGCGCGCCTCGCGGCGCTCGCTTGAGGAATTTCATCATGCTCCACGGCTATGGATCGAGCATTCTCGATGGCGCCTGGCTGACCATAAACCTGGCCCTGACGTCCATGTCCCTGGCGATTGCCCTGGGCCTGATCGGCGCGGCCTTTCGCCTGTCACCGCTCAAATGGCTGGCCATGCTCGGGGAAAGCTACACCACCCTGATTCGCGGTATTCCTGACCTGGTGTTGATCCTGCTGATCTTCTATGGCGGCCAGGATCTGGTGAACCGCATGGCATTGGGATTGGGTTACACCCGCTACATCGACATCAACCCTTTCATCGCGGGCGTTTGCACCATGGGTTTCATCTTTGGTGCCTACCTCTCGGAAACCTTTCGCGGTGCCTTCATGGCAATTCCCAAGGGTCAGGCCGAAGCCGGCCTGGCCTACGGCATGAGCGGCGTGCAGGTGTTCTGGCGGATTCAGGTGCCGCAGATGATCCGTTTCGCGATTCCCGGCTTCACCAACAATTGGCTGGTGCTGACCAAATCCACCGCCCTGATCTCGGTGATCGGCTTGCAGGACATGATGTTCAAAGCCAAGAACGCCGCAGACGCCACCCATGAGCCGTTCACGTTTTTTATCGTCGTCGCGGCGTTGTATCTCATGCTCACCAGCCTGTCCTTGCTGGGACTGCGCTCACTGGAAAAACACTACTCGGCCGGCTTCAAAGCCGCCGAATTGTGAGGGGAACCGGTCCATGCTGCTCGACTACAACCTGATCTGGGAAAACCTGCCGCTGTATTTCAACGGCGCCTTGTTGACCCTCAAAGTCCTGCTGATTTCCCTGGCCCTGGGCCTGGTCCTGGCAGTTCCACTGGCGCTGATGCGGGTGTCGCGATCACCGCTGATCAACTTCCCGGCCTGGCTCTACACCTACGTGATTCGCGGCACGCCTATGCTGGTGCAATTGTTCCTGATCTATTACGGCCTGGCGCAATTCGAAGCCGTGCGTCAAAGCGCGCTCTGGCCTTACCTCTCCAGCGCGACCTTTTGCGCCTGCCTGGCCTTCGCGATCAACACCAGTGCCTACAGCGCAGAGCTGCTGGCCGGCAGTTTGAAATCCACCCCGCAGGGCGAGATTGAAGCCGCCCGGGCCATGGGCATGTCACGCCTGACCCTGTATCGGCGCATTCTCCTGCCGTCGGCCTTGCGCCGGGCATTGCCGCAATACAGCAACGAAGTGTTGATGATGCTGCAAACCACCAGCCTGGCCTCCATCGTCACCCTCGTGGACATCACCGGCGCCGCCCGCACGGTCAGCTCACGTTTCTATCTGCCCTTCGAGGCGTTTATCACCGCCGGGCTTATCTACCTCGCCCTGACCTTCATTCTGGTGCGCCTGTTCAAGCTGGCCGAGCGCCGCTGGCTGGCGTATCTGGCACCGCGCAAGCACTAAGGAGCTGCTATGGAGCACATTCAATACCTGTTGCCGTGGAGTGCCTCGGGCACCGAACGAACGCTGTCGCTGTTGCGCTTCGGCAGCGGACCGCGCAAGGCCTACATCCAGGCCTCGCTGCATGCCGATGAACTGCCGGGCATGCGCGTCGCCGTCGAACTCAAGCGCCGCCTGCTGGAGCTGGAAGCACAGGGTCGCCTGACCGGGGTGATCGAACTGGTGCCAATGGCCAACCCCATCGGTATTGCCCAAATGTTCCAGGCCACCCATCAGGGGCGCTTTGAGTTCTCCAGCGGCAAGAACTTCAATCGCGACTTCCCGGAGTTGGTCGATGCCGTTGCACCGCTGCTCGAAGGCCGATTGGGCGACGATGCCGACGCCAACATCGCCTTGATCCGCCGCGCCATAACGGATGTCCTCAACGACCTGCCGGCAGCGACCTCGGAACTCGACGGTCTGCGGCGAGTGTTGCTGCAACACGCCTGTGACGCCGATGTGGTGCTGGACCTGCACTGCGATTTCGAGTCGATCATGCTGCTTTACACCATGCCGCAACACTGGCCGCGCTTGCAGTCACTGGCTGCGCGCCTGGGAGCCGGGGTCACGCTGCTGGCCGAGGGTGCGGGTGGCAATGCTTTCGACGAGGCGTGCGCGATTCCGTGGTTACGCCTGAGCGAACGGTTTCCTGATGCCAACATTCCCCTGGCGTGTGCCGCCGCCACCATTGAATTGCGTGGCATGGCGGACACCGAACGCGAGCAATGCGTCGAGAATGCCGAGGCCATTCTCGGTTATCTCGCCGAGCAAGGCCTGATCAGTGGTGAATGGCCCGCAGCGCCACCGTCCCGGTGTGAGGCGATGCCCTTCGCCGGCGCGCAGTACGCCTATGCGCCACATCCGGGCGTAGTGAGCTTCCTGCAACCGCTGGGCGCGCGGGTCAAGGTCGGCGATCCACTGTTCGAAGTCATCGATCCGCTGAACGACCGCCATAGCGTGGTGCGTGCCAGCACCGACGGCATCCTCTATGCCCGCGAGCGCCTGCGTTTTGCCCAGCCCGGCTTGTGGCTGGCCAAGGTCGCCGGTTCCACCCCTATTCGCCAAGGCCGCTTGCTCAGCGACTGATGCCAGAGAGTTCCAACCATGTACAAACTTGAAATTCAGGACCTGCACAAAAGCTACGGCGCCCACCAGGTGCTCAAGGGTGTGTCCCTGCAAGCCCGGGCCGGAGACGTGACCAGCATCATCGGCTCCAGCGGCTCGGGAAAAAGCACCTTCCTGCGCTGCATCAACCTGCTGGAGCAACCCGACGCCGGCAACATTGTGCTCGATGGCGAACCGCTGAAACTGGTGACCAACAAGCTCGGCGGGCTGAAGGCGGCCGAACCCAGGCAATTGCAACGCATGCGTTCCCGGCTGTCGATGGTGTTTCAACACTTCAACCTGTGGTCACACATGAGCGCCCTGGAAAACGTCATGGAAGCCCCGGTGCACGTGCTCGGCCTGGGCAAGAAAGAGGCACGGGAAAAGGCCGAGCATTACCTGAACAAAGTCGGCGTGGCCCACCGCAGTAACGCCTGGCCGGCGCATATGTCCGGTGGCGAGCAGCAGCGTGTGGCCATTGCCCGCGCACTGGCAATGGAACCGCAAGTGATGTTGTTCGATGAGCCGACCTCGGCCCTCGACCCCGAACTGGTGGGCGAAGTGCTTAAAGTCATGCAGGACCTGGCGCAGGAAGGCCGCACCATGGTGGTGGTGACTCACGAAATGGGCTTTGCCCGTGAGGTTTCGAACCAGTTGGTGTTCCTGCACAAGGGCGTTGTCGAGGAACGCGGCGATCCTCGTGAAGTGCTGGTCAACCCGCAGTCCGAACGCCTCCAGCAGTTTCTGGCCGGGAGTTTGAAGTAAGGCCGGCGCCCACCCACTGATCGGCGCTGCCCCGACAGGGTTTGCTTCGGATACACTCAAGCCAACCTTGTCAGGGCATCAGGCACAGCCCTTCTCCCACCCTCAGGAACCGTTGAGCCGGATATGCCCACCCCATCGAAAGACACCACGGTCTATGCCGCGCCGGTCATGCGCAAGCTGACGGAAATCGTTTCCGAGCTGCCGCCGTCATTACGCAAGGTGGCGGACTTCATCCTGCGTCACCCACTCAAAGCCGCGACCTTGACCATCGAGGAAATGGCCCACGAAACATTGACCTCACCGGCTGCCGTCAACCGCCTGGCCAAGGCACTGAACCTCGGTGGCTACAGCGGAATGAAAGCCGAACTGGTCACCACCTTGCAGCAGATGGTGTCGCCGGTCGACAAACTGCGCAACGAACTGGCCCATCGCCCGGGCGGCGTATTTGGCCTGCATGAACAACTCCAGAGCGCCGGCAGCAACCTGGCCACGGCGGCGTCCAACAACCACGCCGACACCTTCGAAGCCTTCATCACGCGCCTGACCACAGCGCGCAAAATCTACATCCTGGGCTTCGGCAACAGTGTTTACTTCGCCGGCCTCGCCGCCTCGACCCTGATGCCCTTCTGTGCCGACGCCACGGCCATCAGCATGGAAGGTGGCAACGAAAATGCCGCGTACCGACTGGCCGCGATCGATGAACAGGATGTGTTGCTGGCGATCTCCCTGCCGCGCTACTCCATCGACACTTTGCAACTGGCACGCTTCGCCAATGAACGTGGCGCGTCGGTGCTGGCCATTACCGACTCACCTGCCTCGCCGCTCACCGGCATTGCCGAGCACACGTTGTTTGCGCCTTGCGATCACCCGGTGCTGACCAGTTCCAACATCGCCGTGCTGGCCCTGATCGAAGGCCTGGTCGCCGGCGTGATGGCGCGCAATAAAGAAGCGGTCAAGCTGGCAACCGAACTGACTGAAAGCGTCATGTCGTACCTGCACACCCCTGCCAGCCGTAAACCTGCGAAAAAGTGATGCCGTTGCGGTGTTTGCCTGAGTGGCGAGACTGGCCCGCAGGGGTGATCTTCGTCTGTTCAGGCTGATTGCTTGCGCCAGGTTCCGGGGGATGTGCCGAACTGGCGTTTGAAGGCGCGACTGAACGCGGCTTCGGATTCGTAGCCAACGGCAAAGCCGATTTGCGCCACATTACCGTGACCTTCGCGCAGCTGTTGCGCCGCCAGGTGCATCCGCCAGAGGGTCAGATATTGCATCGGCGGCTGTCCGACCAATGCCGTGAAGCGCTCCGCGAATACCGAGCGCGACATGCCCACTTCCAGGGCCAGCGCTTCTGCCGTCCAGCCCTCGACCGGACGCGCATGGAGCAGCGCCAGTGCACGCCCGATATGCGGATCGCGCAAACCCGCCAGCCACCCGCGCCGCTCGGCCGGGAGGCTCGCGACATACTGGCTGACGGCTTCGACGAACAGCAATTCCGATAGTTTGGCAATGACCGTTGTCGAGCCGACGCGCCCTGCCGCGATCTCACTGACGGCAAAACGGAATGAGCTTTCGATCCAGGCGCCGGAAGCCGTCGCGCGCAGGTCCAGTTTCAACAAGGATGGCAGCGACGAAAGCAGCGGGCTGAAGGCTGTTTCGGAACCGAGGAATCCGCACAACAACTGCGTCGCCTCGCCGCCACCACCGTACTTGATTCGAGAAATGCTGCCGGCTTCTGGCGGTTGAATGATTTCGCCCGCAGGCATGGGTGCCATGCTCAGGTCACTGCCAAAGGTATGAGCGTCATTGCGCGCCAGCAGAATGAGTTCGCCTGCCCGCACGTCGATGGTGTCATCACCGTCGATCCGCAATTGCATGTGCCCCGAGACGACAAAGTGCGAAGCAATGATATGTCGAGGTGCCGCCAGGAACGGCTTGCAGGCGTCGGCAGAGATTCGGCCGTTGATGCACCAGGGCGCCGTGAATTCCGACTCGAGGAAGACCCCGCCAGACAAGCGAATCACACGCAAGACATCAGAAAACGCATCCAGCAATTGCCTGCCCTCCTTTCCGGAGTCCCGAGCAAGTAATCAGGCGGACTGATCATTAACCGCCTGGACCGCGAGGCCTAGATTAGCACCAACGCGGACTCAGTGATCGAGATGATCCCCCAGGTGTTTCACCCTTGATCACGAGCTGCGTGAGCAACCGTTTTGCCCCATTCCAATTCGACGATGGCAGCAGGAGATCTGTATGAATACCGTCGCTACCCTACCCGGCGCAGAGTCGGGCAACGCCGCCCGTTATGCGCAAATGGTCAAGTCATCGAAAAAAGCCGAATGGCAGATCGATCGCGATTTGCTGCAGGACCGGCGTTTCGACTTTTCGCGCAAATTCTTGCCCGACGGGCTGTCACGGGTCGACCGCCTGACCTTTCTCGCCGCGGACGAGGCGCGCCTGCTCAGCCAGATTCAGGGCCGAACCTATGCGTACCTGTTTGGCCTGGTCGAACGCTTTATCAGCGCCAAAATGCTCGATCAAGGTCGCGCCCATGTCTTTGACGATCAGTTGGCACTCGAAGCGCTGGTGCGTTTTTCCAACGACGAAATCAAGCATCAGGAGCTGTTCCGGCGCATCGAAACGATGATGGGTTCGCAATTGCCTGCCGGGTATCGTCAAGTGGCCGATCCCAACGAAGTGGCGCGCGCGGTACTGGCGGCCAGCACCTGGTCGGTGCTGGCGCTGACCTGTCATATCGAGCTGTTCGTTCAAACCCACTACGCGCAAAGCATCGCCCCGCGCGAGGAGTTGTGCCCGCTGTTCAAGGACGTCTTCAAGTTTCACTGGATGGATGAAAGCCGGCACGTGGTACTCGATGAACTGGAATGGAAGGCCGAGCACGCGAAGCTCTCCCCGGCCGAATGTGACCAGGCAGTGAACGATCTGATTGCGCTGGTGGCGGCTGTCGACGCAATCCTGCAGGCACAATCGGCAGCCGACGCCGACTACTTCACTGGACAGCTTTCACGATCGCTCAGTGACGATCAGACAGCGCAAATCAAAGCCTGCGTGCTGAGCGCCTATCGCTGGCAATACATCATCTCTGGCGTGCAGCACCCGCACTTCGGCCGGCTGCTGACGCACATGACAACGCCGGCACAGATGGCCAGGATCCAGACTGCACTGGCCCCCATCATGAGCCATTGATCGACCGCGCGCGGCCGGCAGCCCGCCGGTCACGGGCGGCGGGCTGATGCCCTGAAATGATCCATTGAGGATGGCTGCCATGACGATACCGATGTGGATGCTGCTCGGGTTTGCGGCCTGGACGTTGCTGCTGTTGATGGCAACCGTCGGGGTCTATCGCTGGGTCGCCATCCTGTTCTCGAATGTTCCCATTGCCTCCTTCCGCAGCGATCAGCTCGAAGGCCAGGATTGGTATCGACGCGGGACAAGGGCACACGCCAACTGTGTGGAAAACCTGCCTGTCTTCGCCGTGATTGTGTTCGTGATTTCAGCCCTGGGTCTCAACGGCCCGGCGGTGAACGGCTTGTCCATACTCGTCCTGATCGCCCGCGTGTTTCAGTCTCTGGTGCACGTGTCCCATGTGCAGACCAACAGGTTCGTGGCGGTGCGATTTACCTTCTTCAGCATTCAGCTGGCCTGTTTTCTCGCGCTGATGGTCATAGTGGCTTGTCACGGCGTTTGAGTGCCGGATGAAAAGCGCTTTCGATAATCACTCGGCCCGACCCCGAGACGCCGCATGAACGCCCTTCTGAATCCGTCCGTATTGGCATAGCCCACGTTATCGGCCAGACGTTTGAGTGACACATCCGAATCCTCGATCATCCGTCTGGCCGCATCGATGCGGGCCAGCTCGACGAACTCGGCCGGCGTCGAGCCGGTTTCAGCCTTGAAGGTGCGAGCAAAGTTGCGCTCGCTCATGCCGGCGCGTGCGGCCAGGGTGGGCACGCTCAAGTCGGCCTTCAGGTGTTCGACAACATAGTCCTGCACATTTCGGATGACACTGCGCTCGGCGGTTTGCGCGGCCAGTTGCGCACTGAATTGCGATTGGCCGCCAGGTCGCTTGAAGAACATCACCATCTCACGGGCGACGCTCAGCGCCAGCTCCCTGCCGTGATCCTCTTCCACCAGTGCCAGCGCCAGGTCCATGCCGGCGGTGACACCCGCCGAGGTGTAGACATTGCCGTCCTTGATGAAAATGCTGTCGGGGTCGACGTGGGTTTGCGGGTGTTCCCTGGCAAGTTTCGCGCTGGAATTCCAGTGCGTCGTGACATGGCGTCCATCGAGCAGGCCAGCGGCGGCCAGCAGGAAAGCACCGCTACAGACCGAGCCGATACGCCGCACGGTTTTCGCCTGCCGGCACAGCCATTGCTGCAACTCGGGGTTCAAGGCGATTTCCTCGATGTGCGGGCTGCCGGCCACAAGCAAGGTGTCGATCCTGCCTTTATAGGTTTCGAATGTCTCGTCGATGCTGAGCTTCAAACCGCTGGAGCCCTTGATCACCCCTTTGTGGGTGCCGATCACTTCGACCCGGTAGGCCCGTGGATTGCCCAGCTGTTTAGCCGCCTCGGCGAAGACATCTGCTGGGCCCACCACGTCCAGCAGCTGTACACGAGGGAATGCCAGCAGGGTGATGCGCATGATGTCTGTCCTCGTCGAATCATTGGCTGAATACGTCGCTATGCGACTATTTCAGCCACAACCTATTTGGCTGAAAATAGCTCCAACAGCAAATTCAGTCAAACGGGAGACTGCCATGAACACTGCATACACCCCTACCATCGCTGCAACTCAATCGGTCACGCGTGGCACGACATCCATCAAAAACCTGCCCATCAATCTGTTCGGTTCAGTCATGGGCCTGGCAGGCCTGGGTCTGGCCTGGCGCTTGAGCGGTCAGTTCTACGGCGTTGGTGGCCTGTTGGGTGAAGCGATTGGTGCGTTTGCCGGCCTTGCATTCGTGCTGCTGACCCTGGGTTACCTGACCAAGTGGTGGAAGCACCCTGAAGCGGTACGGGCCGAATTCAATCACCCTATCGCCAGCAACTTTTTCGGCACCGTTACCATCGCACTGCTCCTGCTTTCCGCCGTAGCAGCACCCCACAGCCAATGGCTCGGACAGGCATTGTGGATACTGGGCAGCGTACTGACTGTGTTGCTCGCCGGCCTGGTGGCTTCACGCTTGTTGTCGGGTGGCCAGGATCCATCGAATGCGGTACCCGCCTGGCTGATCCCTGGCGTTGCCACCCTCGACATCGCCGTAACCGGTGCGCACATGCCCATGGCCTGGGCTGCGGAGTTCAACCTGTTTGCCCTCGCCGTGGGTGTGGTGCTGGCACTGGTTTTCTACACCCGGATCTTTTCGCGGCTGGTGCATCAAGCCGCCCTGGCCAAAGGCATGGTGCCTTCGCTGATGGTGCTGATTGCGCCCTTTGAAGTCGGCTTCCTGGCGTACACCAACGTGTTCGGCGAGATCGACCGGTTTGCCAGTGTGTTGTTCTACTTCGGGTTGTTCCTGTTCGTGGTGTTGAGCTTCAAAGTGTTCCGTCGCGATGTGCCCTTTGCCCCTTCGTGGTGGGCCATCAGCTTTCCCATCGCGGCCCTGAGCAATGCGGCACTGAAATATGCCCATGCCCAGGACAACACCGCACTGATGGTCATCGCGGCTGCGATCCTGCTGTTCCTCACTGCGGCACTGAGCGTGCTGACCGTGAAAACCCTGGCCAGTCTGTTCAAGGGCAAATTGTTGGCCAACTAACGTTTACCTCCCTTTGGCGAGCCTTCATCGGCTCGCTTTTTTTTTGCCACCACAGGTCTTGTCGAATGACTTACACCACTTCCTGGTTACTCTTGATCGCCGCCGGATTCCTGGAAATCGCTTTTGCCATCGGCTTGAAATCCGCAAATGGCCTGGAACGGCCCTGGCTGCTCGCCGCAACCTTCGTGGTGCTGGCTGGTAGTTTGTATTTATTGACGATGGCATTGCGGGTTCTGCCGGTAGGCACCGCCTATGCCGTCTGGACCGGCATTGGCGCTGCCGGCACAGCCATCGTTGGCATGTATTGGCTGGGTGACGGAGTGTCGTTCTGGCGATTTTTCTGGATCGGTTCGATCCTGCTGAGTGTCGCCGGGCTGCGCTGGGCGGCCTGATCGGAGTGGTTAGCTGATTTGTGGCTTGGTTGAATCGATGACAGGAAGCAGCCAACAGCGGTCACTGACAAACGGCTTCCAACACGCCCCAACGTTCAAGCAGAGCGAACGGTGAGCGACAAAGTCGACGAATGACTCCAAAACGCCATACCAGAAGATTCCATTCGTACTAGGCTTCGACGTTAACCCTGAATAGTGTGCGGGAATTTCTATTTCGACGTTAGCGAGTCTCCAGAACTGTCCAGGCTGTTGATTGGGTGGTCCCTCGCAGGGTCCTTGGCTTGCACTCATCGCATTGTTGGGTGAGCAAAGGATCGACTTTTGAGAAAGGAAACCAGACATGAAAAGGCATCTACATCGCCCTGGATTTTACGTTATGTGTTCGTTGCTGATGGCACTGAATGGCTTTGCCCAGGCCGCACAAAACGAAAAACCAAACATCCTGTTCATCGTCTCCGACGATACGGGCTACGGTGACCTGGGCCCTTATGGCGGGGGTGTAGGTCGAGGCATGCCGACGCCCAACATTGATGAACTCGCCGCCGAGGGAACCACCTTCTTCTCCTTCTATGCGCAACCCAGTTGCACACCAGGCCGGGCCGCCATGCAAACCGGGCGCATCCCCAACCGCAGCGGCATGACCACGGTGGCCTTTCAGGGTCAGGGTGGTGGCTTGCCGGCGGCGGAATGGACACTGGCCTCGGTACTCAAAACCGGTGGTTACGACACCTATTTCACCGGCAAGTGGCACTTGGGCGAAGATGATTACGCCCTGCCCAATGCTCAAGGTTACGACGTGATGAAATACGTCGGCCTGTATCACCTGAACGCCTACACCTACGCGGACCCTACATGGTTCCCGGACATGGATGATGAAACCCGCGCGATGTTTGCCAAAGTGACACGGGGCGCACTGTCGGGAAAAGCCGGTGAAAAAGCGGTAGAGGACTTCAAGATCAACGGTCAGTACGTCGACACGCCGGTTGTTGATGGCAAACCCGGTGTGGTTGGCATTCCGTTCTTCGACAACTATGTGGAAAAAGCCACGATGGAGTTTCTCGATACGGCGGCCAAATCCAATAAACCCTTCTTTATCAACGTCAACTTCATGAAGGTGCACCAGCCGAACATGCCGGCGCCGGAGTTCGTTCACAAGTCGATCTCCAAGTCGAAATACGCCGACTCCGTGGTTGAGCTCGATACCCGCATCGGCCGCATCATGGACAAGCTGAAGGCACTGGGACTGGATAAAAACACCCTGGTGGTTTACACGACCGATAACGGTGCGTGGCAGGATGTGTACCCGGACGCTGGCTACACGCCTTTCCGTGGCACCAAGGGTACGGTGCGCGAGGGTGGCAACCGGGTTCCGGCCATCATGGCCTGGCCGGGAAAAATCAAACCGAACGTCAAAAATCACGACATCATCGGTGGCCTCGATTTGATGGCGACCTTCGCTTCTGTGGCCGGCGTCAAGCTGCCGGAGAAAGACCGCGAAGGTAAACCGATCATCTTCGACAGTTACGATATGACCCCGGTGCTGCTCGGCACCGGCCCTGACCCGCGTAAAGAGTGGTTCTATTTCACCGAGAACGAACTGTCGCCCGGTGCCGCGCGTGTCGGTAACTACAAGGCAGTGTTCAACCTGCGTGGCGACGATGGCGCCGTGACAGGCGGGCTGGCCGTCGACACCAACCAGGGCTGGAAAGGCCCGACCAAATACGTGGCGACGGTGCCGCAGGTGTTTGACCTGCTGCAGGATCCTCAGGAGCGCTACGACATTTTCATGAACAACTACACTGAGCGCACCTGGACTATGGTGCCTATCAGCACAGCAATTACGAAACTGATGAAAACCTATGTTCAATATCCACCACGCAAACTTCAAAGCATGGGTTATGACGGCCCGATCGAAATTTCCAAGTACCAGAAATTCCAGTCGGTACGGGAGGACCTGGAGAAGGAAGGCATCACCATACCTATGCCTAACTAGTGATACCGCGGCAGCCTGATCCAGGCTGCCACTCCCCTTCCTTCCGGAGCCGCCCCTTGATCACTGGGCGCGGCCTCTATCTTGAGAGCCGCACCGATGAAAAACCTGGGTGTACAAACGATTCTGGCCGCCCTGGTGACTTGTATGCTGGCGTTTACCGCGATCGGCGCGCCGTCCGGGGTCACCGCCATCGACATCCTCCTGGAGCCCGACAGCACGATGCTCAAGCACTCCGACGCCAATAACGCCCGACTGCTCGCCGTGTTTCCGAAAGGTTTCGCCCTGGATGCCGAACACCGGCCGCACATCACGCTGGTTCAGCGTTTCGTCCGCACGGAGGATCTGGACAAGGTCTATGCCGCCGCGGAAAAGGTTCTCCTGAGCGCCCATGTGAGCGCCATGAAACTGGAGGCGTTCAAATACTATTACGCGCCCGCTGGAGCGCTCGGGGTCGCCGGCATTTGCGCGAGGCCAACGCCGGAAATCATCAAGTTGCAAGAGGACATCATTGCCGCGGTTGAGCCTTTCACCGTAGAAAGCGGCCCGATTGAAGCGTTCACCGCGGCGCACGACGATCCCCGCAATGACGCGGCGCTCATCCAGTACGTATCGACATTCGTCCCGAAAATGTCTGGCGAGCATTTCAATCCCCATGTGAGCACGGGAGTTGCGCCACGTGACTATCTCGACAAAATGAATGCCGAGCCATTCCAGCCATTTGTCTTCTCACCCGTCGGCGCGGCCGTTTACCAACTGGGGCCTTTCGGAACCGCGGCAAAAAAACTCAAGGCATGGGATCTGAAACCTCAAAGTGCTGAAAGGTAGCCGTAGCTAGAATCCACCATGGGTCATGACCTCTCGGGGAAACCGGTATGACAGATTCGCAGGATAAAGCCGAAACCGACGCGGACCTGGCTCAGTTGCTGATAGGGCAAGGGCCCTGCACCTATCTATTGCTGCTCTTACTGGGATTGATCCTGCTGTTTCCCTTTCTTGAGGAGGGCATATTTGCGCGCACGTTGCTCGGCATTGTGTCTTCAATCGTGCTGCTCGTGGGTGCCTTTGCTGCCAGGCAGACTCGGCGGGGAGTCATCCTCAAACTGGGCCTGGCGTTGCTTGGGGTCGGTCTTCTATGGGCAGCGTTGTGGACTGAAAGCATCAAGATTCTTGATCTTGCCGGGATCGCTTATACGGTGTCTCTTACCGTCTCGTTCAGCAGCGTGATTCGCTATGTTCTCAGGCGCGGGCCCATAACCGCCGACAAGCTGCATGGCGCGCTTGCGGGTTACATCATGCTGGCCTTCGTCTGGTCCTTCATCTATGCCCTGGTCGAGATATCCAGCGCGGGTTCATTCGGCCCTGGCCGCCTCGACTTCATGCAGCCCGGTACGTTCTTCAAACTGATCTATTTCAGCTTCACGACGCTCACGACCACCGGTTACGGAGATGTCCTCCCATTGACCAACCACGCTCGTTCACTGGTGATGGTCGAAGAGTTTTCAGGCGTTTTTTACGTGGGCGTCGTGATTGCGCGGCTTGCCGGTCTTTATCCATCGAATCAGGTCAAATGAAGCTCGATTTGCCTGACGATCAGTGGGAGGCGGGTCGGCTGTCGATTCACGACTCGCCGCCCACCCGTCTCACTCTGTGGCAGTCAGACGGGCCCAGCTTCTGACCGTTTGCTGAGCGGACATCTATCGGCATCAGAGGCTGGCCGGACTGGTTGTCCATCAACACCGAACGCGTCTCCTGCGGCTTGAACAGGTAACGTTCGCCCCATTGCCGCAGGCTGACCACCACCGGAAAGATTTCCCGTCCTTTTTCCGTAAGGACGTACTCCTTGTAGGCGCTGCCATCGGACGCCGGTCGCACATCGAAAACCCCGACCTCAACCAACGTCTTGAGTCTCGATGCCAGGATATTTTTCGCCACGCCCAGGCTCTTTTGAAATTCGCTGAAGCGGCGAATGTCATCAAAAGCGTCGCGGATGATCATGAGCGACCAACGATCCCCGATGGCCTCCAGTGCTCTGGCTACCGGGCATTCGTTGCTCTGTGGTGAGACGTCTTCTTCCATCTTATTGACCTTGAACAATGTGGTTGCAATTAAAAACCAGATGCCGCAACAATGGAATCCAGTTTTTAATTGAAACCAGTTTAACGCCATGGAGGTGTACATGACAGCAGATGCCGACTCAGCCACCAAACGGTTCTCCACACAGCCTGCGCGATTGCCGCCTTCGGATACCGGCGACAGCAGCAGGTCCGACCGGTATCCAGGGCTTTCGCCGTCGCTCACGTTATTGTTTTCTGTCACCTGCGCACTGGCAGTCGCCAACGTTTACTTCGCACAACCGTTACTCGACTCCATGGCCCGGAGCCTGAACGTGGCCTCATCGATGATCGGAGTCGTGGTGACGGCCACTCAAGTCGGTTACGCGTTGGGGTTGCTGTTCATAGTCCCGCTGGGCGATTTGGTAAACCGTAAACGGCTGATTCTGACGCAGGTACTGCTGTCGGCGGTGACGCTCGCGGCGGTCGGTGCAGCACAGCAATGGCTGGCCCTGTTGGCTGCCATGATCATGATGGGCCTATTGGCAGTGGTCGTTCAGGTATTGGTGGCCTACGCCGCCGTGCTGGCAACCCCCTCACAACGCGGGCAGGCAGTCGGGACGGTAACCAGTGGAATTGTCCTGGGCATTCTTCTGGCGCGGTTTACCTCCGGCCTGATTGCGGATATGGCGGGCTGGCGCGCCGTTTACTTCGTGTCCTCGGGATTGATGCTGACCATCGCGGCGGTGCTGTGGAAAGTGGCGCCTTTCACTGCGCCGCCAAAGCACCAGGACACCTACCTGGCGCTCATGCGTTCGCTCTTCAAACTGTTCATCACCGAACGCACTTTACGCGTCAGGGGCCTTCTGGCCTTGCTGATCTTTGCCGCTTTTTCCGTGCTATGGACATCCATGGTGCTGCCGTTGAGTGCCCCGCCGCTGTCGCTCTCACACACTGCCATCGGCCTGTTTGGACTGGCCGGCGTCGCCGGTGCCCTTGCGGCCAGTAGAGCCGGTCGCTGGGCCGACCAAGGCCTGGGGCAACGAGTGACCGGTATTTCGCTGGGGCTGCTGACGCTGTCCTGGTTGCCCATTACGTTTGCCGAGATATCCCTGATCGCACTGGTCTGCGGCGTCGTGTTGCTCGACTTCGCGGTGCAAGCGGTTCACGTCACCAACCAGAGCCTGATTTTTGCTGCACGACCCGACGCCCAAAGTCGCATGGTCGGCGCCTACATGTGCTTCTACTCGGTCGGTAGCGCGCTGGGGGCCGCCGCCGCGACCCAGGTTTATGCGCTATGGGGCTGGATGGCGGTAAGCCTGCTGGGCGCCTTGATCAGCGCTACCGCCCTGATTCTGTGGTTTCTCACGTTTTATTTTTCAACGCGTGATGTAACGGCCAACTAAGCATGCTGTCGATGAGCCTGGAAGGCTGCATCGGTTGTGGCTGTTTAACCGCGGGAGAGTGTCCAGTGTTTAATCCAAAAAAATGTGTTGGGGCAAAACCCACTCCGGCCCGATGATCTTTGATCAAGTGGTTTAGAAAGGACTGAAAACATAGCCCCCCCTCTTGGCGCAGTGACGACTCACATGCCCGTCGTTATTCGCTGGGTCTACGAACCGTCACCAGCGTCGCCTCTGCATTGGCTTCACGGCTACTACGCGCAGCAAAATGCCGACCTAACTGGCGACCATAGCGGATACAGGGCTTTTCAATTACGAACCAGGAAATACTGGCCAACGCGAGAGATGCAGCGATCGTAACAACCTGATTTGCATGAACGCCGAAATTCGGGAAAACAGCGGCCATGACCTGTTGTATTGGCCATCCGAAGACATAAACACCATACGAAAAGTCGCCTGGAAGCCGCAACGCCTTGATTGGCTCGGTGGTCATCAGCCAAAGCGCCGTTATCAAAAATGCCGGATAAAACACAAACTGGAACGCCGACCCATGCCGGCAGATCCAGGCAAAGAGAATTAAACCGGAAACGATACGGATATTGATACTTGCCTGATCTTTGTAAAGCGCAAGAAGAGCGCCAAAGGCAAAGAAGGCCGGGAGGCGACCGCCAATATTGACGTTCATCAGGCCAATCATTTCAACTTCTTCCGGGAAAAACATTGAAATGGCAAGTATTGAGATTAGAACCACCGTTGCGAAGAGCTTATGACGGAATACTCCGCAGAGCCCTGCGGCCAGCAACATGGCGTACATGATGAGTTCATATCGGATCGTCCAGATAGATCCATTGGTCAGCGGGTTGTTGCTATGTTCAAACACGCCGGGCAAAGAATATTCGACATAGGGGTGACGAAATATTGCTGTAAAAACGGTGCTATTGGAAAAATAACTATTCAGCGGCAGTGTGGTGAGCATCGGCCCAAGCAGTAACACGCAAGCGGCCGCGCTGACGAGGACGGCCGGGAACACCCGAAAAAACCGTGCCAATATAAAATTAAGGGGTGAACTATTGTTTATCCAGCTATTCGTTACAAGAATACCGCTCAAGAAAAAAAAGAATTCAACGGCCAGCGATCCCGAATAGTCAAACCCAAGTAACTGCCCTATAGGCTCTGTCGTCGTAGACCCTGGAACCAGCGCGTAAGCATGCCCCCAAATAACAGCGCAAGCCGCTATAAGACGCAGTAAATCCGCATTGTTATTATCCCTGTGCAGAGCGTCATTCAGTTTCATTGAACTGCTCTCGGAGTATGTGCGCAGTGGCAGGACCCGATAACTATCACCGCAACTTGCCGGTTGCGGCAGGTGTGTCTTATAGGGTCTGAGTGTAGACGGCGCTTCAACGCGACTGCTGAACATGAAGAAAAAGTCATGTTGCCTGTTCGGGTCATTTTGTATGTCCAACCCCATGCCGTCATACACGCTTTGCCTCTGTTTCTTATCCCCCGGCACCCTTCCCAAAACCAGGACAAAGGAATGCCAGGGCGGCACTGGTCTGCCGCCCTGGCGCTGCTGTCGAGCTTCTATGAGCGCGTTGACCCGCTCACTTCTTGATAGGCGTGACCAGCGTCTGTTCGCCGGTGTCGAGAACGAACACCGCCAACAGGCGTGCAGGCTCGGTGTCGCTGGCGTTGGCGCTGACTTCGTGCACGGAGCCCGGCTCCTCTACGAAGTTTTCGCCGACGTGGTAGATCCTTTCCGGCTGGCCTTTGACTTTGATGCGAAACGCCCCCTCCAGCACCGTGGCATAGATGAAGGCCGTTTTCGGATGGGTGTGGGATGGCGATGCGGCACCCGGCCCATACTCGACGACCACCCCCTTCATGCTCTTGCCGGGGATATTGGGAATGGGACGGTCAAACACGACGGTCACCTTGCCGGGGGGCGGCTCAGTGGCCGACGCTGTGCCGATCGACAGTGCGGCGAAAGCCGCAGCCAATAGAAATCGGGCAACCATGACGATACTCCTTCTTGGGTAGGTGTGATGACGGCGCGCCCCATGATCGGGGCGACGCCTTCCTGAGCTGTCGCTGGAGGCTTCAGCGGCTTGCTTGCGCCATTGACCGGTTGAGCCAGTCTTCGAAACGGATCGTCCCCAGGCGCGGGTTGTGGCCGGGGGTCAGCGATTGATCGTCAAGCACGGCGCCGTAATAGCGCGCGTGTACGTCCGGTACGACCCGGCGAGTATCCCGAGTGGCCCGCAGAAAGCGCCTGATCAGCTCGTCAATCGGCATGGCCTCGGGCCCCGCGACTTCGACCGTGCCATTGAGCGGCGCTGCCAGCACGACGTCGGTGAGTGCCGCCACCACGTCGTCGGACGCCAACGGCTGGATCAGCGCTGGCGAAACGCAAAGTTCTTCGCCGACGGTAAACGAATCGGCAATGCCGCCGACGAATTCGAAGAACTGCGTGGCACGCAGAATGGAGTAAGGAATGCCGGACGCCTTGATCAGGTTCTCCTGTGCAACCTTGGCCCGGAAGTAGCCGTTTTCGGGCAGCCGCTCGGTCCCGACAATCGACAGCGCGACGTGATGCCGGACCCCGGCAGCCGCTTCGGCGGCCAGCAGGTTACGGCTCGAGGTTTCGAAGAACTCAAGGACGGCCTGGTCCTCCCACGACGGCGCGTTCGCCACGTCGACGACGATATCGGCCCCGTCCATCGCCTCGGCCAGGCCCTCGCGGGTGATGCTGTTGACGCCCGTGCTGGGGCTGGCTGCGAGCACGTCATGGCCGCGCTCGCGCAGGTTCTTCACAAGTTTTGATCCGATGAGGCCGGAGCCTCCGATGACGACGATCTTCATGGGCTTTCTCCACGTGTCGACTGCAACCATTGCGTCGGTGTAAGAGAAGGTTGCCTGCGTGGATGAACGAAGTCCTTGTGCCAGCTGTGGGTTTCCCTCCACTCAGGCTTGGATTTTCGTCCAAAGATGCCGCAGCCCGAGGTTGCCTCGGCCGCAGACGGTGCGGCGGGTTTTGCGCTGCCGTATCATCAATATCCACTACTAATCGTCAGCCGCCTGGGACACGGAGTTGAGGGCGCTTCGCCAGGGGATCCCCACTTTGCCATTCGTGTTTGAAGACTACCTGCTCGATGAGGAGCGCCGGGAACTCACCTTGCGCGGGCAAGTCGTGACCGTCGGGCCGCAGGTGTTCGATCTGTTGCTGCTGTTCGTCAACAACCCCGATCGCGTTCTCAGCAAAGACGACCTGCTCAAGGCGGTATGGAACGGCCGGATCGTCTCGGAGTCGACGATCACCAGCCACATCAATGCGGTGCGCAAGGCCATTGGCGATACCGGTGAGGAACAACGCCTGGTGCGCACCGTCGCCCGCAAGGGTTACCGCTTCGTCGGCCAGATCAAGGTCGGCGGGAACGGTGAAGCGCGGCAGCCTGACCGGCCTGCCATCGACCAACGCTCGCCCACGACGCCGAAGGAAATGCCCTCCTCGCTCGTCCTCCCGGACAAACCTTCGATTACCGTCTTGCCCTTCCAGAATCTGAGCGGCGATCCGGAGCAGGAGTATTTTGCCGACGGCATCGTGGAAGACCTCATCGCTGCCCTGTCGCGTATCCGCTGGCTGTTCGTCATCGCGCGCAATTCGAGCTTCACCTACAAGGGGCAGACGGTGGACGCCAAGGGCATCAGCCAGGCGCTGGGCGTTCGCTACCTGCTCGAAGGCAGCGTGCGCAAGTGCGGAAACAGGGTACGCATCACCGGGCAACTCATCGATGCGACGAGCGGGACGCATATCTGGGCGGAGCGTTTCGAAGGCGCGCTCAACGACCTCTTCGAGCTGCAGGATCAAATCACCCAAAGCGTCGTCGGTGCCATTGCACCGCAACTCGAACGGGCAGAAATCGAACGCGCCAAACGCAAACCGACGGAAAGCCTGGACGCCTACGACTACTATTTGCGCGCCATGGCAAAACTGCACAACGGTACCCGGGAAGCCCTCGACGAGGCGCTGCCGTTGTTCTACAAGGCCATCGAGCTCGATGGGGAATTTGCCTCGGCCTATGGCATGGCCGCCTGGTGCCACTTCTGGCGCAAGATCAATGGCTGGATGACCGATCAGGCGCAAGAGATCGCTGAGGGCGTACGGCTTGCGCGTCTGGCGGTGGCGCTTGGCCGGGATGATGCGGTCGCGTTGACCCGAGGCGGTCATGCATTGAGCCATCTCACCGGTGATGTGGACGGCGGCATTGCCTTGCTCGACAGGGCACGCCTGCTCAATCCCAACCTCGCCCCGGCCTGGTTCCTGGGCGGCATCCTGCGCGCACTGCGTGGTGAAACAGACGCCGCCATCGAGCACCTGACCCATGCCGTCCGCTTGAGTCCGCTGGACCCGGAAATGTTCAGGATGCAGGTCGGGATGGCCCTGGCGCATTTCTTCGCCGGGCGTTTGGATCTCGCGACGGATTGGGCGGAAAAGGGCTTGGGCAATCTGCCCAGTTTCCTGCCCCCAGTGGCCCTGCTGGCGGCCAGTCATGCCCTCAGTGGACGAATGGATAAAGCGAGGTTGGCAATGCAGCGGCTACGGGAGCTGGATCCCGCCTTGCGCCTTTGCAACCTGAAAGACTGGTTGCCGATCCAGCGTCCCGAGGATTTTGCACGCTTCGCCGATGGACTGCGCCTGGCCGGGTTGCCTGAGTGACCGTGGATCGCGTCCATGCGTTCGAAATCCCCGGGAATATTCAGCCAGCGAACGGCTGATCACCGCGCTTAGATATGCAGCCAGGCCATCGAACCCAACAAAACGCCAACGCCGGCGGCACCAAACGAGACCCGTTTGAGCCATTCCTTACGCGTCAGCAAGGTAATGGCCGCCAGCGAAATGGCGATTTGAATCGCCGTCATTGCCTGGGCCCAGCGGTGATGCTGATGCAGCACCTGCTCTGACTTCTCGTCCCACTCGCGTGCCGCTTGTTCGAATGTTTCAGCCTTCTTGCGCGCCTCTTCTTTCTGTTCCCCGTACCGCCGCGCCTCAGCGGCATAGTGGGCGGAATCCAGCCCCGGGAGATGGCTCGCCAGGTCCGACAGGTTCTGCCGGCTGGACTTGGCCTGGTAGTAATTCCACTCGTTGGCGGCTTCGGTCTTCTGGATGGCGGCGTTGTTTTTGTCCATGGCCGCCTCACTCTCCGTTGAGCCGGCCTGGTAGCTCATCAAGGCACCGACGGTCGCCATGATGGCTGTCATCACCGCAATCTTGCTGGCAAAGCCGTCGCCTTGTGCATGCGCATGATGGGTAGTGTGCTCAATATGCTGCTCATGTGGGCTGGGAACTTCGAACTCTTCAGGCATGGGTGTCGATCTTGGAGGAATGAGTGGTGGTAGACAGGCAGTATGAATGGCCCTTGATCCCGTAGACACAGATCAATGGCAGTCAAGGTTCGATTTTATTGAAAAAGCGGCCCTTCTGTCTGGCCTGGGGCAAAAATCTTCATGTGGGCCAGCAGGGAAGCAGGATGGGACGGGGTGCAGCCCATTGCATCGGGTGCCGATTGATCAAGCGGCGCCATTCTATCTGTCAATGCGGAGGTCTGGGTGGTCAGGACGAACCTGGTTAACCCACCCGATCCTCTTTACTTGCGCACCTTGATCCTGATGCGCAGACAGGCTAATTACGGTGGTACTCCTGACCGCCCCGCTCGCCACCATAGTAGCGACCATGATCATGGCCGTGGCCATCATGATCATGCCAGTAAGGCCAGCAGCCACCGAGCAGCAGGGTGGTTGATAACGCCAGAATCAATGCAGTTGTACGTTTCATTTGATCCTCTCCAGACAGGCAAAACCTGACACTGTACGGGTTCGATTGCGCCTGATTTGAGAGAGTTCAAACGGTCTGATCATCGGCTGCGAAGTGCGCTCCACTTGCCGCCTGCTTGCTTTGCTTCTGAGCCGCGACTGCATCGGATTTGACCGACACGCGTTGTAACCACGATTGGCTGTGCACGGCTGGTCACTGCCTCTCACCCCTCTGTTCAGACTGTTTTACACGTCAACCAGGCACTCCAGAACAGACTGCTGAAAAAACGGGTAGCGTCCCCGAATCCCGCGTCATGCAACAGCTTTTGAACCGCCGCCTCAGAATGTGGGGGGTCGGCGCCTTGAAGAATTTTCCCCAGTTTGACTTTCACTTCATCCGGGCTGGCTCCGTGCTGCCGCCAGCGTTGCCCCCAGGCAGCGAGGAGTAGCGGCTGGCTGGCATAGGCATATTGATTGCCTGCGACGATCAGCGGAGCCCCTGGTTTCAGACGAGCTTGAATGGATCGTAAAATTTGTCCTTTGGCATCATCGCCATCGAGATGATGGAGCACACCGATCAAAGTGGCTGCGTCGTAGGACTTATCTGCCGCCAAATCTTCAACGTGCCCAAGATGCAGATCCGTTCTTTCCAGCAGGTTGTTTGCGGCCAACTGCTGTTTCGCGGCTTCAAGCATCGGCCCTGATGGATCAACGGCGGTGAAGCGCCACCCCGGCTCAAGCCCGGCCATTGCAATGATCTCCTGCGCCGTACCGCCAACGCCGACAACCAGTATTTTTGCAGAGCTTCTGCTACCAAGGCTTGCCGCGAGCATGCACGCCGCCAAGTCCTGACAGGCGTCATAACCTGCCAGCGCGATACGGCTCTGTCGTCCGTACTCACTGGCCCGTGTGTTATCAAACTTTTCGGCTGAGTTGAGTGGTAATGATTTCAAGGCGGTTCTCCATGTCCTTGAATCAACTTAGGTCATGAAAAGCGATAATAAAAATTCATTAATTTTATACATTGCATTCCTGTCGGGAATGCATGCCTGCTCGGAGTTCTTGCTGCCGCGGCGCTACCGCCTGCCCCCGCTCCCGCTAAATAAAAAAGCGTCGGGCAGGTGACCAAACCTGCCCAACGCCCTACGACCTGACCAGACCTTTCTGAATCGCCTAACCC
Source organism: Pseudomonas sp. TE12234 (assembly GCF_054061835.1). NCBI lineage: Bacteria > Pseudomonadati > Pseudomonadota > Gammaproteobacteria > Pseudomonadales > Pseudomonadaceae > Pseudomonas > Pseudomonas sp. TE12234. The sequence continues at coordinate 69,960 of NZ_JBSSEP010000020.1, read as the reverse complement.
AAGGTGTTCAAGCACACCACCTTGGGCTGGGTCATTTCCTCATAGGAAAAACGCACCCCTTCCCGGCCCAGGCTGCCGTACTTCGAACCGCCAAACGGCATCGCATCGAAGCGGTAATCGGAAGAGTCGTTGATCATCACCCCGCCGGCTTCGATCCGCCGTGCGGCGCTCATCGCCGTCGCCAGATCATTGGTGAATATCCCCGCATGCAAGCTGTATTCGGGTTCATTGGCCAAATCGATGGCTTCGTCGAACGATTCAAAGCCCTGCAAGACCACCACCGGAGCGAACACTTCATTGCACCAGAGCCGGCTGGAATGATCGACATTTTCCAGCACAGTCGCGGCGTAGCACGATCCCTGGCGCCGATGGCCGCAAAGCAAAGTCGCGCCCGCTTGCAACGCCTCGTTCACGACTTGCTCGGCATTCTGCGCCGCTTGCGCCGTAATCATCGGCCCGATATCGGTATCGGCCAGCAAGGGGTCGCCAACCACCAGCGCTCGGGCCTTGCTGACGAAACGCTCTCGAAAGGCTTCATAAATCGATGCCTGAATCAGCAAGCGCTGAGTGCCTATGCAGTTCTGCCCCGCCGCCCAGAAGGCGCCGGACAGGCAACTCTCGACGGCAGCCTCCAGGTCGCAGTCTCCCATGACGATCACCGGCGCATTGCCGCCCAGGTCCATGGCCAGTTTCTTCAATCCGGCCGTGCGGGCGATCTGCTCCCCGGTGACGAAGCCGCCGGTAAAGGAAATCATCCGCACATCACGGGAAGCGACCAACGCCTTGCCCAGCTCCGCCCCACCGGTGGCGACCGTCACCACTGTTTCCGGCAAGCCCGCCGCGACCAGACAGGACACCAGCTTGATGGCCGACAACGGCGCAAGCTCCGACGGTTTGAGAATCACCGCATTACCGCCCGCGATGGCCGGACCGAGCTTGTGCGCCACCAGATTCAACGGATCGTTGTACGGCGTGATCGCGACGATCAGGCCCAACGGCTCGCGAGAAAACCAGCCCTGACGCGATTCGGACCCTTCATACGCATCGAACGGCACCACCTCGCCGGCATTGCGCTTGGCTTCCTCGGCCGACAACTTCAGGGTGTTGATGCAGCGCTTGACCTCTTTTTCCGCCTGTTTAAGAGTCTTTCCGGCCTCGGCGACGATCAGCCTGGCAAACGCGCCGGCCTCATGCTCGATGTTGATGGCCGCTTGCTCGAGAATGCGTGCCCGACGATGACGCGCCAGCGCGGCGCAAGCCCGGGCACCCTGACGCCCGGTCTCCAGCAACTGTGGAACCTGCGACGCGCAGACATTGGTTACGCTGCCGATGACAGAGCCGTCAAACGGGTTCAAGACTTCAATGGGCGGCTCCACGATATCCAGAGCCAGGCGCGATAGTTTCACAGGCTTACTCCTGATTGTGTGCACGGGATTGATGGATGCTGATGATGTCCGACAGCAACGCGAACGCTGTTTCCGTGCGCCCGGCCCCCGGCCCCGAAACCGTCACGGCGCCGAGCAGCCCGGTGCTAAAAGACACGGCATTGGTCGCGCCACAAACACTGGCCAACGGATGTTCGTTACTCAAAAGACGCGGCTCGACACTGGCACTGATCGAACCGTCGGCTTGGCGTTTCGCCGCGCCGATCAGCTTCCAGCGAGCGCCGTCCTGCCGGGCCTGTTCGATGTCGCCAAGGCTGAGGGACGAAATGCCGCTACAGGTGACGTCGCTGACAGTGAGCTTGGCGTCCAGCAGTTCGTTGGCCAGGATCACCACCTTGAGGCGCACGTCATGCCCCTCGACATCGGCAGTCGGGTCGGCTTCGGCGTAACCCAGCTCCTGCGCCTTGGCCACGGCCTCGGCGAACCCGAGACCACCTTCCATGGAGGTCAGAACGAAGTTGGACGTGCCGTTGAGAATCCCTTCGAAACCGACAATGGAACTGCCCGCCAGCGCCTGCCTGGCCAGGCGAATGACTGGCGTGCCACTCATCACCGAACCTTCGTATTCGAAGGCGACGTTGTTGCGTCGGGCCAATGCCTTGAGCTCGCTACCGTGCAAGGCAATGGGCCCCTTGTTGGTGGTGACGACATGCTTGCCGCCCTCCAGCGCCCAACGGCAGAACGACGTCGCCGGCTCACCGTCTACCGGGTTGGTGAAGGTGGCTTCAACAACGATGTCCGCTCCCGAGTCCTTGATCACCGCTTCATTAAGAGCTGTGACTTCACCACCCGGCAGCTGCGCCAAAGCACCCTTGGCGGCTGGCAATCGGGCCAGCACGCCGGCGTCCAATCCTTCACGGCCAATGATCGAGCCGAGAAACAGGTCAGTCACGCCAACAATTTTCAAGGTGAAACCCAGCTCGGTTTTCCACTGTTCGTTGCGTTCGGCAATCAGTTGAGCCAACGCCCGGTTAACACCGCCAAAGCCAACCAGCGCCAATTTGTATTCAGTCATTTTGTTATGCCCCCTGATCCGGGTGATGGGTTGTTGAGCACTAGGTTAGGGGTCAGGCCAGGGCAGTGAAATAGGCCAATTTGCTCTATTTTGTGGGCGTTTTGACCAGCGCCAGAGCAAAGCTTCAGGCATGAAAAAAGATCCTCGCGCAATCCCGGGAAACACCAATAACGCAATCCCTGTAGGAGCGAGCCCGCTCGCGATGGACTCCAGTGCGCCGCGTTTAACCAGGCCACCCGCATCATCGTTAACGACCATCGCCAGCTGGCTGGCTCCTACACAGGAATGTAGCCACGCGCAGGTAACGCAAAACCTGAACTGCAAATTGATGAAGGCATAAAAAAAGCCAACACAGGTTGGCTTTTGGCAGCACGAAAAACGGGTTATACGACAGACGACAATACGAAGGACGTCACGGTGTTTTCCACCCCTGGCAATGCGGCGATTTCAGTCCAGACCTTGTGTACCCGTTGCGGGCTCGACGCGCCGACTCGCAGCATCAAGTCGAACTCGCCGCTCATCACATCGCACTGGAGGACTTCCGGAATTGCCCGCAGCGCCTGCAGTACTTCCTGGCCGCGCATCCGGTCGTAGCGGTACACGAAAATCACCGCGTTGATGTCCGAAGCGGCCTGTCGCCCCTCCCCGGTTTTCACCGTATATCCCTGTATGACACCGTCACGTTCAAGTCGCTCGATGCGCTGGCGCACCGCATTGCGCGACAGGTTGACCTTGGCCGCCAACTCGGCGTGCGCGGCCCTGGCATTGAGCCGTAGCTGCGCGATGATGTGTTCGTCGAGAGGGTCCAGAATTCGCTTCACTTGGCCTCCTGTTGCCGTGTCTTCACAGCGCGTTCAGCAGCGCATGGATGGTATCGAGATCGTCCGGCTCAATCCGGTAAAGCTGCGCCTGCCCTTGGGCCGCGACCTCGCGTTGCGGCATCGGCAGGCTGATGCCCAGTTCACACAGCAGCGCCGCTGACTTGACCGGTGAGATTTCCCCCAGGGTCACCATGGGCGCGACCAGGCTTCGACGATACAACCTGGCCGCCAGGACGCCGGTGGCGGTATGCGGGTCGATGACGTAACCGGTGTCGCGATACAGCGAAGTGATTTCCTTCAGCGTCTGCTCATCACTGACCGAATAGGAGTCAATGATCATCCGTGCCTGCAACCAGAACTCGTTGGCAATGACCATCTCGCCGCTGGACTCGAAACCTGACATCAGGGCATTCACCGCCTGATCGTCATGCCCGTAGAGCTCCCAGACAAACCGTTCCAGATTGGCAAAAATCGACAGATCCATGGCCGGCGACAACGTCTTGTTGGCCCGCGACCGGCTGTAGTGGTTCTTCTGAAACAACTGATGCAGCGCGTCATTCTGGTTGGTCGCCACGATCAACTGGGTGATCGGCAGACCCATTTTTTGCGCGATGTAGCCGGCATACACCTCGGCAAAACTCGCGGCTGGCACGCTGAAACCGATTGGTCGTTGACCGCCTCCCAGCTGCAATACCGCATGGAAATAAAACACCAGTTGCGCCAGCACACTGACCCAGTTGCTGGAATTGAAACTGATCGCTTCGTGCTGCGCATTTGACCACTGCCGCAACAGCCGGGTGACGATGGTCTGGCACTCGTCGAAGCTGCCATTGACGGCAAACCGATGAACCCGCGGGTGGGCCACGGCCTGCAGATCCCGGAGCTGGTCCTGGGGCACGCCCGCCTCGGGGTAAAACACCATCACGGTGGTTTCTTCGCAGTGCTTGAACGCTTCGATGGCCGCCAGCCCGGTATCGCCGTTGGTGGCACCGATCACCACCCCGCTACGCCCGCGCTGACGCAGAAAGTGCTGCACCAGCCGTGCTTGCAACTGAGCCGCGAAATCCTTCGAGGAGCGGGTCGGCCCATGGAACAACTCCAGCACCCACTCGTTACGGTCGACCTGGTGCAACGGTGCAAGGGAGCGATGACGGAATTGGCTGCCGGCCTCTTTGAGCAGGCGCTTGAGGTCGGCTTCGGCGATCGCCTCACCCACAAACGGGCTGATCACTCTGTAGGCCAGCTCGTCATAGGACAGGGTCGACCAATTGGCAATGTCCTGTGATTCAAACAGCGGCAATTGGAGCGGCACGAACAGCCCGCCTTCCTCGGCGACTCCCGACAACACGACCTTTTCGAAATCGACCTGCACGGCCGAATTTCGGGTGCTTACATAACGCATGGTTGGCTCCGGCCATTCATTTGAAACGATGTGCCTGCTCGACCAGCCAGGTGGAAAATATCGCCGCGTCAGGGTGCTGCTCGGCCCCGGAATCGCGTACGAGGTAAAAAGACTCGCTGGCTTCGATCCGCTGGACAAAGGGCTCGACCAATCGTCCATCGCGAAGCATGTCATCGACCATCGAGGAGCGCGCCAGGGCGATCCCCTGCCCTAACTCGGCCATGCGCAACGTGGAGATCAACGTGTCGAATTGCATGCCGGTCGAAAAGTCGACGCCGTGTGCACCGACCATGTTCAACCAGTAACCCCAACCCTCTTCGTAACCCAGCACATGCAGCAATGGATGGTTCGATACATCCGCAGGGACGGTCAGCGGCGACTTCGCCATCAGCCCCGGCGAACAGACCGGGAACAGCGTGTCCCAGGTCAGGCGCTGTGACACCAGGCCAGGCCATTGACCGTGGCCCCAGCGAATTTCCATGTCGTCCTCGCCATCCAGTTCCTTGACCCAGATATTGCTGATGTAACGGATATCCACATGGGGATGAGCCTGGCTGAACGCCTGCAGCTTGGGCGCCAGCCAGTGCACGAAGAACGCCAGGCTGCCGCGCACCTTGATCGGCCGACGTTTGTGCTGACCGAAAATTTCGTTGGTCCCCACGGCCAGTCGGGTGATTGCGTCCTGCACCACCGGCAGATACGCCTGGCCTTCCTCCGACAGTCCGAGGCCACGGGGCAGGCGCTTGAAGAGCGCCACCCCAAGATGGCTTTCCAGTTGGCGGATCTGCTGGCTGACGGCGCCCTGGGTCAAACACAGTTCTTCGGCAGCATGGGTGAAGTTCAAACAGCGGGCAGACACCTCGAATGCCCGCAGCCAGTTCAATGGGGGTAGCGTCTTTTGTTTCATGGCTTGAACCTCTTGGACGCCCCCTCCACCGAGCACGCTTGCCCATCCCGTCGACGCGAACTAGAACGCATCGGACGGTTGTGCCAAGGGGGCAACCGACAAGCGTCGCTCGCGGCTTTTGCGCGTAATGTAATACACGAAGTAGCACCAGGCGATGAAGGGCAAACCGAAGTACAACGCCACCCGTTGCTCAGGATCGAAGGCAATCCCGACACAGGCCAGAGTGCAGCAGACCAGCGCTCCCAACGGCACCCACGGATAACCCCGGACACGGAATTTCAGGTCGCGGATATCACCGCCATTGGCCACATAGTGACGGCGGAACGCAATCTGGCTCGCCGCGATACTCATCCACACCACCACGACCGCCAACCCGGAGATCGACACCAGCGCCAGATAGATGGTATCGGCAGCAAACACGCTACTGAGCAACGACGCTGCGCCACCCGCCATGCTGACGATAATCGCGTTGAGCGGCGTGCCCATGCGAGTCAGTGCCGAGAACTGCTTGGGCAGGTGCCCTTGGTCACTCAACGTCCAGAGCATCCGTGACGCGGCATACAACCCGGAGTTGGCGGCCGACAGCAAGGCACTGATGATCACGAAGTTCATGATGTCGGCCGAGTATGGAATCCCGATGTAGGTGAACACCGTCACGAATGGACTCTCGACCAGACCGGCCTGTTCACGAGGCAACAGGGTCGCCAGAACGAAAATGGTCCCCACGAAAAAGATCGCCAGACGCAGCACGGTCGTGCGAATGGCACGCGGTACGTTGCGTTGTGGATCTTTGGTTTCGCCTGCGGCAATACCAATCAATTCAGTGCCGGAGAACGCAAAGGATACGGCCAGCAATGTCATCGCAATCGGCATGAATCCGGTCGGAAAAAGCCCTTCACGGGTGAAGTTGCTCAAGCCGATGCTGTGGCTTTGCTCGATGTGCAGCAGACCGAGAATCGCGCCGCCGCCAATCATCAAGAACACGATCACGGTCACCACTTTAACCAGCGACAACCAGAACTCGGTCTCAGCGAACAGGCGCACCGAAATCACATTGGTCAGAAACACCAGACCGGCAAACAACGCACTCCAGATCCACACGGGCGTGTCCGGGAACCAGCGCACCATTAAAATGCCGGCGGCGGTGAATTCAGAACCGATGGCCACTGTCCAGGTCAGCCAATACAACCAGGCCACCGTATACCCGGTACCAGGCCCGAGAAACCGGGTGGCGTACGTACTGAACGAACCGGTTTCCGGCATCTGCACCGCCAACTCGCCCAGGCACATCATCACCATGTAAACCATGAGTGCGCCGATGATGTAAGCAATCACCGCGCCCAGGGGACCGGCCTGGTTGACCGTATAACCGGACGTGAGAAACAGCCCGGTACCAATGACGCCACCTAATGCCAACATGACAATATGGCGCGTCTGCATTTCCTGTTTAAAACCCGAGCGAGTATCAAGTTGTTGTTCTTTTATGGACATGGTTGTTCTCATGAAAGTTATCAGGGCACGAATTAGCGTCTGCGATAATTAACTGGGCAGAGTTAAAATAAGGCGCCATCAGGTTTTATTATTATTCCACTTCATGAACTCCCCACTTAAATCCTTGCAGTGAGGTATTAACGTTAAATCTTCAACCTGCTATCCCTGCACACGTTTCATTAATTGAAAGTTGTGTGTTTTCCAGTACCGCTGAGTTGCCCGAACTTCTGACAAAAGCGAAGGCCTGTTTCAGGTCGTCGAGCAGGTCGTCGGTGTCTTCGATACCGACGGAAATCCGCACCAGCCCTTCGGAGATGCCCAGGGCCAGTCGCTCCTCCAGCGTGTTCTCGACATGGCTGGTGGTCCGGGCCGGGCCATAAATGGTTTCCACCGCACCGAGATTGCCTGCGCAGTGGGCGAAACGCAGGCGTGGCAAGAGCACCTTGACCGTGTCCATGCCGCCGCTCACTACAAAACTGACGATTGCACCAAAGCCGGACATTTGCGCACACGCCACCGCGTGATTCGGGTGGCCGGGCAAGCCGGGATAATTGACCGACTCCACCAAGGGTTCGGTGCACAGGTACTCTGCCAGGGCGCGGGCACTGCGTTGCTGCTGACGCATGCGCAGCACCAGGGTTTTCATGCCGCGAATGATCATGTAGGCGGAGAACGGGTCGAGCGTTGCACCGTTGATTTCCCGGTAGTGACGCACCTTGGCCATCAGCACTTCACTGCCGCACACCAGGCCGCCCAGCACGTCGCCGTGCCCGCTGAGAAACTTGGTCGCACTGTGAATGACCACGTCCACACCCAGCGCCAGCGGGTTCTGGTTCAACGGCGTGGCGAACGTGTTATCAGCCACCACAATGGCACCGACACGCTTGGCGGCGGCCACCAGACGCTGGATATCCAAGACCTTGAGGGTCGGGTTGGTGGGCGTTTCCAGGTACACCAGTTGGCAACCCTTGGCGATTTCACGTTCGATTTCTTCGTGATCGAACGTCTCGCACAATGTCACGCTCACCCCGGTGCGCGGCAGGAACTCTTCGAAAATCTTGTTGGTGCCGCCATAGCTGTCCTTGGTCGACACCACCCGATCGCCATGGGCCAGGAAGGTATAAAGCACACTGCTGATCGCCGCCATGCCGCTGCTGAAAGCCACGGCAGACTCGGCCAGTTCCAGCTCGCGAATTTTTGCCTCGAGGGTCTCGACGGTCGGGTTGCCCATGCGGCTGTAGATGAAGCCTGGCGCCTTGCCCAGAGCGACGTCGTACCAGACGTCGATGTCGTCGTAACCATAGGCGGCACTGACGACAATCGGGGTTTGAGTGGCATTGTAGGGATGCCTGACTTGTTCTCCGCCCCAAACTGCCCGGGTCCCGGAACCCGCATTGACCAACGCTGCGCTGCCTGGTTTTTTATTCATGAAGACTACTCGCACTGAGGGCGGCGAGTGTTGAGTCACTCACCGGATCTGGCGGCCAATATATTGAAAAGCCGTGCCCCCGAGAAACGATGTTATCGGTGCCTGAGGGCTGCTTTTTTTAATGGCTCACGTGATGTGGGGACAGGTCGATCCGGTGGTCAGACAGCCCCCCCAGCCCTTCAGTCGGTCCCTTTGCGCACCGCGCGCCTGACCTCAGCCTGAATCGCATACGCCGGCGCCTCCACGACATTGAAATCCTGTGTGTAGCGCTGGGCGAATCCATCGACGCCCCATTCCTGATACTGCTGCACATGCTTGAGTTCGTGCGCCCACAGCGCGAAGTTCTGTTCGGCGTCTTGAGCGTCGCGGAAGAGGATGATGTCAATCAGCGTCACGGCGCCGACATCGGGGTTTTGCAGCATGGCGTTGGCGGCGTTCAATTGTTCACTGTCGCTGACCGTGTAGCGCGCGGCATCGAGGACGCCGGGGTCGTACCAGCGCAGCAGTTTCTCGCGGATGTTCGGTGGAAGGGGTTGGGTGCCGGCATTGGCGGCTTCAGTGCGGGCCTGGGTCAGCCACAGTGCCAGGGCAGGTGCGGCGATCTGGAAGACGCCATCTGGCACCGGGCCAATCAGTTGTTCCAGGTCTGGCAGGCAGGTGCAGCCATCCAGGCACACTTGTTTCTCGCCGTCGGGGCAGACATTGCTCTGGGCTGTCACTTCAAGCGTCAGGCACAGAACCAAAAGCGCCACCAGGCGCGTGGTGATGGATGACATTGGGCGCTCCCGGGACGGATGCAAGGCGAGCGTGGGTCCCCCTTGAACGACGATCCGCCATTTTCAGCGTAGTCGCGAACCAGACGCTTCCCGAGCTGATCGGCGTGGTCCGCTGTCGCTTGGGACTCTTCAAAATGATGCCTCAACAGTGGCACTTTGCACCAATAGCGAGCGTAGACACCTGCCCATCGACAAAATGCCGCCTGAAAATCGTGGTCATTAGCTAGCTATTTGTTGACGAAACTCTGAAGTATTCATTTGAACTTTCAGATTCTTTCGCGCCGCCGCCTGTGCCTAACATCGGCCCCACAGCGAACAGGCCACGGCAGCGCTGAGTGGGAGCCATCACGCAGAGACCCGACTCGAAGATCCTCTGTCGTTGCCGGCCCTTGATTGCCGTCCGGCTCCGCTGAAGTGCAGTTGCAGCAGGCCCAGGATTTTTGAGGATCACCAATGAAGCTGGAAATTTTCCGCACGCTGTGGGGCTACACCGCCAGCAAGGCCCAGGCGCTTGAAGAGCTGCTGCAGGCCGGCTTTGACGGAATGGAAGCACGCCTGCCACTGGACGCCCGGGAACGGGCCGAGTTCGCCGCTTTCCTCCAGGCCAATCGCGTCGGCTACATCAGCACCGTCTTCACCGCGTACGACGTGCTGCCGGACCAATCCGCGACGCCGGCCGTTCACCTCAATGACCTCGAGCAGAAACTCGCCTGGGCCGCCGAGCTCAGCCCACGTTTCGTCAACGTGCTGGCCGGCAATGATCGCTGGTCCCTGGCACAACAAGTGGAGTTCTTCGGTCAGGCACTGGAACTGGCGCGCAAGCACGGCCAGGTCTGCAGTTTCGAAACCCACCGCTCGCGCTCGCTGTTCAACCCCTGGGTGACCCTGGAGTTGATCCGGCAACTGCCCGACCTTTTGTTCACCAGTGACATCAGCCATTGGGTGGTCACTTGCGAGCGCCTGTTGAATGACCCGGCCGATGATCTGAGCGCCTTCATCGAGCGGGTTCACCACATCCAGGCCCGGGTCGGCTATGACCAGGGCCCGCAAGTCCCGCACCCGGCGGCGCCGGAATATGCCAAAGAACTGGCCTTTCATCAGCAGCACTGGGAAAGCATCTGGCGCTCGCAACAAGCCCGCGGTTACCAGGTCAGCACCCTGACCCCGGAATTCGGCGCCGACGGCTACCTGCATCACTTGCCCTTCACCAACGTACCGGTCGCCGACCTGTGGTCGTTGAACGTGTGGATGGGCAAGACCGAGCGTGAACACTTCAGCCGTTTCAGCCACTCAAGCCATCCTTAGGGAGCCGATGCGTCATGCCTGACAATAAAAACAACAGCGTTAGCACTGACACACAGACAGCCAATTTCAAGCAGATCCCGGTGGTCAATATCGCCGGTCTGTTCAGCTTTGAGCTGGAACACCGCCTGGCCGTGGCCGAACAATTGGGGCGCGCCGCCAGCGACGTCGGGTTCCTCTACATCACCGATCACGGTGTCGATCCGCAGCTGATCACCAACCTGCGCAAGGCGGCCAAGGACTTCTTCGCCCAGCCCTTCGACACCAAGATGCAGCACTACATCGGCACCTCGAAAACCCACAAGGGCTTTGTCCCCGAAGGCGAAGAGGTCTATTCCAAGGGCAAGCCGGACCACAAGGAAGCCTTCGACGTCGGCTTCGAAGTCCCGGCCGATGACCCGCTGGTGCTGGCCAGGACCCCATTGCTGGGGCCCAACGACTGGCCAGCGCTGCCAGGCTTCAAGGCGGCGGTACAGGCCTACTATGAAGCGATCTTCGCCTTGGGTCGGCGTCTGTTCGGCGGCTTCGCCCTGGCCCTGGGCCTGGAAGAAAACTATTTCGACAGCCTGGTCACCCGCCCGCCGTCCAAGCTGCGCCTGATCCACTACCCCTTCGACGGTGCCGCCCATGACGCACCGGGCATTGGGGCGCACACCGATTACGAGTGCTTCACCATCCTCCTGGCCGACAAGCCAGGCCTTGAGGTGATGAACAATCTTGGCCAATGGATCGATGCACCACCGATTGCCGATGCCTTTGTGGTCAACATCGGCGACATGCTTGAAGTGATGACGGCCGGCGCATTCGTGGCGACGGCGCACCGGGTACGCAGCGTGAGCGAAGAACGTTATTCCTTCCCGCTGTTTTATGCTTGCGACTATCACACCCAGATCAAGCCACTGCCCGCCTTCGCACAGGCCGGCCAGGAGTACGAAGAAATCACGATAGGCGAACACATGTATGGCCAGGCGCTGCAGACTTATCAGTACCTGCGCCAGAGGGTGGCCAATGGAGAAGTACAAATGCCAGAGAAGGCACGCAAACCCGCCAGTTTCGGACATTTAAAAAATCAGGCCCAACCGTCCTGATCAACCTTTCCAGCCACACCCTTACCTACGCCGGAGTCTGTAAACAATGACAAATAATAAAAACACCCTGTTGCGCATGACCGTATTGGCAGCCGGCATGCTCAGTGCTTCGTTGAGCATGGCAGCAACAGACACCTTCAAGGTCGGCATGGAAATCACCTACCCACCGTTCGAATCCTACGACAAGGACAAAAACGTGGTGGGCTCGGACCCGGAACTGGCCACCGCCCTGGCCAAGCACCTGAACGCCAAGGTGGAGTTCGTCGACACCAAGTTCCCAAGCCTGATCCTGGGCCTGAACTCCGGCAAGTACGACGCCATCATTTCCGGCATGTACATCACCCCGGAGCGCCAGACTCAGGCCCAGACCATCGCCTATGCCAATACCGGCGCCGCAGTGATGGTGCCCAAGGGCAGCGAGATCAACGCGAAAAAGCCTGAAGACCTGTGCGGCTTGAAACTGGGCCTGGAACAGGGCACCACCTGGGTCAAGGAATTCAAGAAGCTCTCCGATGAGTACTGCGTGCCGAACAACAAAGGCGCTATCACCGTCAGCGAGTACCCTTCTGCGCCGGAAGTGACCCAGGCCCTGTTGTCGAAGAACATTCAGGCCCAGGTTGAAATCGCTGGCGCGGCAAAAATGATCGCGGAAAAGACCAATGGTCGCGTGGTGATCACCACCGAGCACCCGATCTATCAGCAGACCCTGGGCATCTTCGTCAAGAAAGGTAACGACGAAACCTTCCAGGCGGTGCAAAAAGCGTTCGAAGAAACGAAAAAAAGCGGCGAATACGCCGCTATTCTGAAGAAATATGGCTTGGAAGAACCGACTGCCAACTAAGTACGTGTCCTTGTAGTCCGGTCATCTGCCGCCCGCGCATTCGGGCGGCAGATTGAGGTGCCCTATGCAATTCGATTGGTCGTATTTTTTCTCCCTGTTCTCCCTGCCGGACTTCTGGAAGGCCTGCGTCACGGTCATCCAGCTCAGTGCCCTGGCCTGGTTCATCGGCATGCTGCTGGGCTTTCTCCTGGCGACGGCGAAGCTGTCACAGTCGCCCTTGGTGCGCGCTCCCGCGGCGGCCTACATCTGGTTCTTCCGCAGCATCCCGTTGCTGGTGCTGGTGGTCTTCGTCTACAACTTGCCGCAATTATTTCCCGGTAGCGGCCCGATTCTGTCCGACCCGTTCTACTCCGGCTTGCTGGCCCTGGTGGTCACGGAAGCGGCGTACATGGCCGAAATCCACCGTGGCGGCCTGATCTCCGTGGCCAAGGGCCAGAAGGAAGCCGGGCGCGCGCTGGGTGTCGGCCTGTTCGGCATGCAACGCTTGATCGTGATCCCACAGGCATTCCGTATCTCGCTGCCGACGCTGATCAATGAATACATCACGGTGGTCAAGCTGACGTCGCTGGTCTCGGTCATCTCCCTCACCGAGATTCTCACGGTCGGCCAACGCCTCTACGCGACCAACTTCCTGGTCATGGAAACCCTGGCGGCGGTCGGGGTGTATTACGTGCTGATCGTCACCGTGTTCGGCTATTTCCTGCAGCGTCTGGAACGCTACCTGGACCTCAACTTCCGCAAGCCGCACACCCTCGACGCGGCCGCCGTGGCCAAGCTCAAGGCCTGCGCCGAAGCCTTGCCCGACAACGCACCCAAGGCAGCCGGCAGCAACAACACGCCGATCCTGCAACTCAAGAACATCCAGAAGAGCTACGGCACGCACAAAGTGCTGCTGGGTATCGACCTGAATGTCGAATACGGTCAGGTGGTTTCGATCATTGGCCCGTCCGGTTCCGGCAAGACGTCGCTGATCCGCACGGTCAACGGCCTGGAAAGCATCGATACCGGCGACATTCTGTTGTTCGGTGAAAAATTCATCGAGCCGTCGGACAAGCCCAACAGCGCCCGCCTGCGCAAAGGCGTGCGGCACATCGGCATGGTGTTCCAGAATTTCAATCTGTTCCCCCACCGCACCATTCTCGACAACGTCACGCTGGCGCCGCGTTACCACGGCATCCCGGGCGAGCTGAGCGAACACCGTGCCTATGCGCTGCTGGACAAGGTCGGCCTGCTGGCCCATGCCCACAAGTACCCGCACCAGCTCTCCGGCGGGCAGCAACAACGCGTGGCGATCGCCCGCGCCCTGGCAATGGAACCGCAGATCATGCTGTTCGACGAACCGACCTCGGCCCTCGACCCGGAACTGGTCAACGACGTGCTGAACGTGATTCGCGACCTGGCCAAAGAAGGCATGACCATGGTGATTGTCACCCACGAAATGGACTTCGCCATGTCGATATCCGACCGTGTGGTGTTCATGGAGAACGGCAAGGTCCAACTGGATGCTGCACCTGAAACCATTCGATGCGATCCTGAAGGAGAGCGAGTGCGGCGCTTCATGGGCATCAGTGTCCAATCGCCGAACCTGGCTGCCGCCGTGAATCATGCGTAGGCAATCACTTACTTTGAGCTTCCTTCTTTCAGGAAAACACCTATGAATCTTGGAATAGCCGGACGCTGGGCGCTGGTATGCGCGGCCAGCAAAGGACTGGGCAAGGCCTGCGCACAGGCACTCGTCAACGAAGGCGTGAATGTGGTGATCACTGCCCGAGGCGAACAGACGCTGAATGAAACCGCCCGTCAGCTCAGGGCCAGCAATCCTGACGTGACGGTCATCGCCGTGGCCGGTGACATTTCAACGCCCGAAGGCCGGGCGACCGCGCTGCAGGCCCATGAGCATTTCGATATTTTGATCAACAACGCGGGCGGCCCGCCTCCCGGGGATTTCCGCGACTGGAACCGTGACGTCTGGCTCAAGGCGCTGGATGCCAACATGCTGACCCCTATCGAGTTGATCAAGGCTACGGTAGACGGTATGGCCGCACGCGGGTTTGGCCGCATCGTCAACATCACCTCGAGCGCGGTGAAGTCCCCCATCGAAAGCCTGGGTCTGTCCAATGGCGCACGCAGTGGCCTGACCGGGTTCATCGCAGGACTGGCCCGACAGGACACCATTGCCAGTCGCAATGTGACGATCAACAACCTGCAACCGGGCTCATTCGACACCGATCGGCTGCGTGACAACCTGGTCGCGGCGGCCGATGAGTCGGGGCAGGACAGTGAGGCATTCCTCGATGAATGCCGCAGCGAAATCCCTGCCAGGCGCTTTGGCTCACCCGAGGAGTTCGGCGCGCTGTGCGCCTTCGTCTGCAGCAGCCATGCCGGCTACCTGACGGGGCAGAACCTGTTGATTGACGGCGGGGCCGTTCGTTCCAGCCAGTAATAATGGCCGACAACACAGCGATGCCGGCGAAGGACTTGATCACGCCGGCATCGACTGCGTAGCGGCATGCTTGACACCGTTGTTGACACAACGCCTTCGCCGGCAAGCCGGTTCCTCAAGAGATCCAGGGGTTTCTGCACCTTTTCAGAGTATTTGTTGAACGACCCGAGAGCCCTGGATGTCACTCCTGAATGGTGACTCTAAATAAAAAGGGCTCTTGAAGTCGCGGAGGATCTCCGATGGACAGGTCGCAAGCTGTCGATACTCCCTTGCAAACCCTGCTGCTGCAACGCAACGGTTGGGTGCCGAACAACCCTCGCCTGCCGGTGCTGATTTACATCAAGGCGATTGCCGCTGAAGGCAGTGACCCGGCGGCCTTGTTCGAGGAAATATTCAACGCCAATGGCTGGCCGCCGCAATGGCGCGACGGAATTTACGATTATCACCACTACCACACTCAGGGCCATGAAGTGCTGGGCATCGCCAGCGGCTACGCTCACGTGATGCTCGGCGGCCCGGAAGGTCGGGTATTGGAAGTCAGCGCCGGCGATGTCTTGCTGTTGCCCGCCGGCACCGGCCACTGCAATCTGAGGGCCAGTGATGACTTTCTGGTGGTTGGAGCTTACCCACCGGGCCAGCACGCCGATATCTGTCGCAAAGCACCGAGCCCCGAGCAACTGCGAAACATTGAGCAGTTGACGTTTCCGGAGCAGGATCCAGTGCCGGGCCAACCGGGCGCGGTCAGGCGTTATTGGATGTGAGCTGCGCGCACAGGTAATCCCCTTGCTTGTGCGCGTCATTGAAGAGGCGACTACAGTTTCAACGGACGCTGCGCCGTCGGCTCAGACGCCGCCAGCCCGACGCGGACAGGGCAACGTCGCCTCACCCGCCCTTTCACCATCAACTGCTTCGGACAACGAAATGCCCGCCCCGGAATCCACTCTGCTGCAAAGCTGGAACCACAACGCCCAGGCCTGGATCGAAGCGATCCGCACCGGCGCCATCGAAAGCCGCCTGAATGTCACCAACCAGGCCATCGTGCTGGCGGTGCTCGGCCGCCAACCCGAACGCGTGCTCGACCTGGGCTGCGGTGAGGGCTGGCTGTTGCGCGAGCTGGAAAAACGCGGCATCGACGCGGTCGGCGTGGACGGTGATGCGACGCTGGTCGAGGCGGCACGAGCGGCGGGCACTTCGCAGGTGCATCGGGCGACCTATGAAGAATTGGTGCAAGCCAGGGTAGACATCGGTCGCGACTACGACCTGATCTGCGCCAACTTCGCCCTGCTGCATCAGGACATTATTCCCCTGCTGGCCGCCATGAACGCCCTGCTCGCCCCTGGCGGCGCGCTGGTGATCCAGACGCTACACCCCTGGGCCGTGGCCGCCGGCGACTATCAGGACGGCTGGCGGGAAGAGACTTTCGCCAGTTTCAAAGGGCCGTGGCAACCCATGCCGTGGTACTTCCGCACCCTGTCCAGCTGGCTCAATGCACTGGATATGGCCGGCTATCGCCTGGCCAGCCTGCAGGAGCCGCAGCACCCACAAAGTCCGGTGCCGCAGTCGTTGCTATTGGTGGCCGAACAGCGGCAGTGAGCTGCCTTATCACATCCCGGAACAGTGACTGTCCCGACAAGTCACCGAGGGCCTGCCAACCGCTGGCTTACTTGTCATAAATTGTCTCAGTTAAGCCAAATGAAAGGATTGAATTAGTTACAACCTGGCGTTATTGATTAGTTTCAAACAACTACAAGGAAGTCATCATGTCAGGCGCAAAACCAAAGGCACTCACCGCTGGCCGGGCCCTGAACGCCAAGGCTGGCAAACGTTTTGTCGCGGTATCCGCGGACATCGAATTGATTGCGGCGCGTGGCCCGAGTCCGGCAGATCTGTACCTTGAAGAAGAATTCAACAACCTTTCGAAATACAATTCCCAGAACCGTGCAACCGGCAGTCAGTAATTCAGGCGGCGTTCCGCCGATGGTCGTTAAGGATAACGCGTGCTGACCGCTAAACAACGCAGCACTTCATCTGCGCCACCAGCCAATTCACCAATGCCGCCGCGGGCATTTCCCGAGCCAGTGGCGCGCCCTGCCCGGCCCATTGCACGGCAAACTCCGTGTTGCCCATGGCGTTTGCCGCCGCATTGAGGGCTTTGT
This sequence comes from Pseudomonas sp. TE12234, assembly GCF_054061835.1. Lineage (NCBI taxonomy): Bacteria > Pseudomonadati > Pseudomonadota > Gammaproteobacteria > Pseudomonadales > Pseudomonadaceae > Pseudomonas > Pseudomonas sp. TE12234. Next base: position 52,844 of record NZ_JBSSEP010000020.1, on the reverse strand, counting down.
TGGCGTCGTAGGTCAGCGGATAGTCCGGCAGCACCGTGGCACTGGCCTCCAGCGAGGTGAAGTTGCGATTGACCATCCCCCGGGCAGGTCGGCCGGAAATGACGCTGGTGACCCGAGTCTGATGGGCCCGCGGGCCTTTCAAGGCCTCTCGATAAGCGCTGTTGGCGGCAGACTCGGGGCAGAGAATGAACGCCGTCCCCAACTGCGCGGCACTGGCACCCAATTGCATCACCGCGTTGATGCCAGCGCCGTCCATGATGCCGCCCGCGGCGATGATCGGCAGTTCGCAGGCGCCACTCAGCAGCCGCACCAGGGCAAATGTGCCCATCTCGCTGTCCTCCCGCGGGTCGAACACCCCGCGATGCCCGCCGGCTTCGTAGCCTTGCGCCACCAGCGCATGCACACCGGCGCGCTCTGCCATCTGCGCCTCGGCCAGACAGGTCACGGAGCACAGCAGAATGATGCCGGCCTCCTTGAGCGCGTCGATGGCCGGTTGCGGCGGCAAGCCGAAATGGAAGCTGACCACCCCCGGTTTTTCTTCCAGCAGCATCTGCAACATGGCCGGGTCTTCGACGAACGAGGTGTAGATCTCACGCAGCGCCGTCGGCGCAGTCGCATCGAATTCGCTGAAAAAAGGCGCAAGAACGCCCAGCCACTGCGACTCCCGAACAGGGTCATGCTCGGCAGGTCGATGGCAGAACAGGTTCACGTTAAACGGCTTATCCGTCAGAGCAGCCGTCTCGCGCAACATGTCGCGTGCCTGCCCGACGCTGCTTGCCCCGATACCAATGGAACCCAATCCACCCGCATTCGATACTGCCGCCGCGAGCCTGGGCGTGGAGACACCGACCATGGGCGACTGGAGGATGGGCCGTTCAATGTTCAGCAGGGACAACAGTGAATTGGACATAGTGCGTACCTTGGAAAAAATCGGGAGCGAGGAGTTCGCCCCCCGGGACAACGGACGGCGTGCAAGCCCGCGCCTACACGCCCTCCAACCCAAAAACGTCAATCCTTACCTGGAGGTCGGCATGGCGAACTCGGCGCCCTTGGCGATGCTGTTCGGCCAGCGCTGCATGATTGATTTCTGCTTGGTGTAGAAGCGCACCCCCTCTTCGCCATAGGCATGGGTATCGCCGAACAGCGAGCGCTTCCAGCCGCCGAAACCGTGCCAGGCCATGGGCACGGGGATCGGCACGTTGATGCCGACCATGCCCACCTGAATGCGGCTGGCGAATTCACGGGCGATGTGGCCGTCACGGGTGTAACACGCGGTGCCGTTGCCGAATTCGTGGGCATTGACCAGGTCGATCGCTTCGGCAAAGTCCTTGACGCGCATGCAGGCCAGCACCGGGCCAAAGATTTCCTCCTGGTAGATCTTCATGTCGGCGGTGACATGGTCGAACACCGTGCCGCCGAGCCAGAACCCTTCGGCACAATTCGCACCGGCCTGCCCGCCGTCAAAACCACGACCGTCGACCAGCAACTCGGCCCCTTCCCGAATACCCTGCTCGATGTAGCCGGTAATGCGCTGGTGCGCCGCTTTCGAGACAATCGGGCCCATCTCGGCCGCGAGGTTCATGCCCTCGAGGATCTTCAGCGTGCGGGTTCGCTCCACCAGTTTCGGCATGACTTTGTCGGCAACGTCACCGACGAACACCGCCACCGAGATCGCCATGCAACGTTCGCCAGCGGAGCCGAAAGCCGCGCCGATCAGTGCATCGACCACCTGGTCGATATCGGCGTCGGGCATCACCACCATGTGGTTCTTCGCCCCGCCCAGCGCCTGCACGCGCTTGCCGTGGCGGGCACCGGTCTCGTAGATGTGGTTGGCGATCGGCGTCGATCCGACAAAGCTCACGGCCTTCACATCCGGATGTTCGAGCAGCGCGTCGACTGCTTCTTTATCGCCCTGCACCACGTTGAACACGCCATCGGGTAACCCGGCCTCCTTGAACAGCTCGGCGATCAACAGCGAGGGCGAAGGGTCGATCGGACTCGGCTTGAGCACGAAGGTGTTGCCGCAGGCGATGGCCACCGGGAACATCCACATCGGCACCATCACCGGGAAGTTGAACGGGGTGATGCCGGCGACCACCCCCAGCGCCTGGCGCATGGTCCAGTTGTCGATGTTGGTCGAGACCTGCTCGGTGTAGTCACCCTTGAGCAACTGCGGAATGCCGCAGGCGAATTCGACCACTTCGATACCGCGCGTCACTTCGCCCTGGGCGTCAGTGAAAACCTTGCCGTGTTCGCGGGTGATCATCCGCGCCAGGGTGTCGCGATGCTCGTTGAGCAACGCCAGGAACTTGAACAGGATGCGGGCGCGGCGTAGCGGCGGCGTTGCCGACCAGGCCGCAAATGCAGCCGCTGCCGACTGTACCGCGGCGTCGACTTCCGAGACATTGGCCAGGGCCACCTTGCCGATGACCGAACCGGTGGCGGGGTTGGTGACGTCCTGGGTGCGACCGGAGTGACCTGGTGTCGTGCGGCCGTGAATGTAGTGGGCGATCTCTGCTGGCTGGTTGCTCATGGCGGGTGTCCCCTGGTGATGGATAAAAGCCATCTCTTGTTGTTGTCAGGTGCCAGGCGGGCGGTCTGCGTGTCTGGCAGGGCCAAGGTAGGCCCGCCAGTGAATCATGTAAAATGATGATTAATGATCTTATGGATCACTAATCGTGAGAGCTTTTCCGCAGCCAGTTCGCCCGTTGTGTCAGGCGCCGCTGCCAGTCGTCCGCCAGGCCAAGGGTTGCCGCCAATGCCAGCAGATCGTCGATCACCGGCCGATGCGACAACTGCACTTGCCAGAACTGGTCGATGGAAAAGCGTTCGGTGTGCCTTTCCAGCAGTTCGAACCGGTCCCCCGCTTCGATGAAACCCGGCTGGAGAACCCGGTAATACCACCCGGTGATTCGCTCCCTGGCGACAAACATCGACATGTGCTCGGCATCGAAACGGTGATTGATCTTCCAGCACGGACTGCGCGGCTGGGACACCTGCACCAGGCTGCTGCCGATCCGGAATACGTCACCGATATGCACGCTGTATTCGCTGAGCCCAAGGGCCGAAATATTCTCGCCCAGACTGCCCGCCACCAGTTGCCCGGCGCTGTGGGCAAAGGCTTGCGCCAGTCGCTCGTAATGCTGCGCCGCATAGTGATGCAGCGCTTTTTCCGGGCCGCCGTGCACCCTCGTATCACCGTGCTGGTCGCCGACAATGCCGTGCAACTCCACACGGGCCGGGCCTGTGATTCGGCGTTTGAACAGGCCTGTGCGTTGACCTTCGGGCTGCAACACTTCCAGCCCTCCGGCAAAGACATGGTCGATTCTGGAAGTCAGTGTCATTGTCATCGTCGAATCGGGCTCATCAGTTGGTTTCGCGCACTTTACTAACCGTCGTAAACGGCCGTAAAGTGATCGATAAGCATGCACTCAATCACTTTTTATGATGCCTGGAGACGTTCATGGAAATGCGCCAACTGAAAATTTTCTGCGCCGTGGCTGAACTGGGCAGCTTCACCGCCGCTGCGGTGCAGGTGAATACGGTGCAGTCCAACGTCACCATGCGCGTGAAAGAGCTGGAGGCCGAACTGAACCGGGAACTGTTCATCCGCAAGAAGTCCGGGGTGGTGCTGACCTCGGCGGGTGAGACGTTTCTCGGCTATGCGCGGCGCATCCTGCAACTGACCGATGAAAGTCGCAGCGCGCTGATGGACACCGGCAGCCCGACCGGTTTGCTGCGCCTGGGCTCGATGGAAACCACCGCCGCCATCCGTTTGCCGCAAGTGCTGACCAAGTACCGCGAGCAATATCCTGACGTCCAGTTGTCGCTGCTGACCGGTACGACAGTGGAGCTGATCAAGGCGATTGAAGCCCATCGCCTCGACGGCGCCTTCGTCGGCGGCTTCCACCAGAATTCGGCGCTGGCCCAGGAAGAAGTGTTTTCAGAGGAACTGGTGCTGGTCAGCAGCAATCACTTCGAAACGCTACCCGCGCTGATCGAGAAAATGCCCCAGCAAACCGTGCTGGTGTTCCGCACGGGCTGCTTCTATCGCTCGACCCTGGAAAACTGGTTCTATCAGGTCGGCCTGGTGCCAAACCAGATCATGGAGCTGGGCACCCTCGACGGCATCCTCTCCTGTGTCGCCGCCGGCATGGGCGTCACCCTGTTGCCCAAGGCCATCGCGGAAAGTTGCAGCGTACGGCATGCGATTCGCTGCCACACGCTGCCGCCAGAGTTCGCCAAGGTCTCCACCGTATTCATCCGCCGCAACGATTCGATGATCACCTCGGCCATGAGCGCCTTCATCGGCCTGGCACAACAGCAAATAGCCCGCCCGGCTGTGGTGTAAATCGGCCCTGTATAGCGGCCTCAACAAATACCCCCGGCAGGAGCCAGCCTGCTGGCGATGAACTCCAGTGCGCCGCGCTTATCCAGATCACACGCGTTATCGTTGACGACCATCGCTGCGATGCGCCGACCCGACAAGCCGGCGCCCACAGTGGGATCAGCTATGCATCCGGAGTTCCGGCTCGACCAATGACCAGGGATGCACCGGGTTTGTCGTCACCGGCAATCCGAGCACCAGCTCCGCCACGCGCTCGGCAGCGGGCACGACACTGTGGATCTTGCCCACCCCCTGCCCCGCGTACAACGACAGCTTTTTTGCCATTCGCGGCTTGTCGATGGCGCGGGCGCCGCCACCGATGAAGCGCAGCAGGTTCCACTTGTCGCGGTTGGGTATTACCCGGTGCGGCGTGCCCCAGGTCCAGCCGAACGAGTAGCCGGTTCGGTACTCGGTGTCATCGGTGGTCGCCTCGACGATCTTCTGTTTGTACAGCGGATGGGCATTTGACTCCTCGGTGGCGATGAACGCCGTGCCCACCACCACCCCGCCAGCGCCGAGCGACATCAATGCGCTTACATCCTCGCCGTTGACGATACCGCCAGCCGCCAGCACCGGCCGGCCCTCGCAGACGGCCAGGATCGACGTCAACAACGGCATGATGCCAATCGTGCCGCGATTCAAATGCCCGCCACTCTCACTGCCCTGGGCCACGATGATGTCTGCGCCCTGAGCGATGGCAATTTGGGCCAGCTCCACCGACCCCGCTTGCACCATGACCACCAGCCCGGCGTCTTTGGCCCGGGCAATCATGTCGGCGGCATACTTCTCGGCGTAGAACAGGGACAGCAGTTTGGGCTTCTCCTTGAGGATCACCTGAAACTGCGCCTCGAACACATCCGGCCCGCCAAACTGCGGCACCAGGTTGACGCCAAAGGGCTGATCGGTAAGCCCGCGGGTTTCCTGGATCCAGCGGCGCAAGGCCAACGGTGGCAAGCGCAAACCGCCAATCACGCCCATGCCCCCGGCATTGGCCACCGCAGCGACCAGTGGCGGGCCGGAAATCGCCGCCATCCCGCCGAGGAAAATCGGGTACTTCACGCCGCAGAGCCGGGTGATGGCGTTACCGGCAAAATCGAATCTGGCTTCGTTCATGACTCACAGCTCCACATGTTTTCCAAGCATCCGCTTGAGCGTGTTGTTCTTCAGGAGAAAGTGATTCTTGACCGCACCGAACACATGCAGGGCAAGGCCGGCGAGGAAGGCTGACGCACCGATGTTGAACAGCAGGTCGACGACGTCCTTCAACACCGCGTTGACCGGCAGCAATGTCGGCATCGACCATCCGCCCGGCAGCGTCACCCCCTCGCCGGCAGCGGCCCGCGAAGCCCACACGGCCACCGGCAGCAGCACCATGGCCAGGGCGAGTGCCACCGCCACCGAGCGGCTGATGATCACTTCGATGGGATTGGGCGTGCCCACGGGCAGTGGATGGTAAGAGGTGATCCGGGCCCAGAAGCGGTAGATCGAGACGAGGAACAACATCAGGCCCAACAGGTTTTGCACCCTGCCGAGCTCTGTCCGCAGTGCCTCGCCGGAGGCGTGACCGATGGCCAGTTGCAGGCCGAAAATCCCCAGCAGCGCGAACGCGACGACCCAGTGCAGGGCGACGGTGACAGGGGAAAATCTCAGGCCATTGTCTTTTAGTTGCATGGCTGACTCCGTTTGCAAAATGCGCAAAACAGCAAAGGTATGGGTTGGGCGAATACGCCTCAGTGGCTGACCGCTTGCGATGCACCGAGCCCGGTCCGGGCGCGGATCAACTGATCATCGAAACGCGCTCGCTCAAGCGCTGCGCCGTGACTGCGATCGGTCACCGACCCCAGCCAGGTGAAGAAGAACGCCACGTTCATCGAGATGATGGCCGGGTAGTCGTACGGGAAAATCGCCTCGGGATTGCCCAGTACCTTGACCCATACAGCGGGCGAGAGAATGACCAGACTGACCGCGCTCACCAGGCCGGCGACGCCGCCGATCAATGCGCCGCGTGTGGTGAGCCCTTTCCAGTACATCGAGAGCACGAGGATCGGAAAGTTGACCGAAGCCGCCACGCCAAAGGTCAGCGCCACCAGAAAGGCGATGTTCTGATCCTTGAACAGAATCCCCAGCACCACGGCGACGATGCCGATGCCCACCGAAGCGATGCGCGACACACGACGTTCATCCCCGGCATCGGCACGGCCCTTTCTGATGACCATCACATAGAGGTCATGGGAAATCGCCGAAGTGCCCGCCATGGTCAATCCGGACACCACCGCCAGAATTGTCGCGAAGGCGACGGCGGAGATGAAACCGAGCAACAGATCCCCGCCCACGGCTTTGGCCAGGTGCATCACCGGCATATTGCCGCCGCCGATCAGCTTGCCGCCGACAATCCCCGACTCGTAGAAGGCCGGGTCCTGGCCGACGATGACGATGGCGGCCAGGCCCAGCACGGCCACGATCAGGTAGAAAAAACCGATGAAGCCCGTGGCGACGAATACCGACTTGCGCGCCTGTTTGGCGTCCGGAACGGTGAAGAAACGCATGAGGATGTGTGGCAGCCCCGCCGTGCCGAAGACCAGGCCCAAGGACAGCGAGATCAGCGACAGCGGGTCGGCCACCAGTTTGCTCGGCAGCAGAATCCGCTCGCCGTCGTGGTGCGCGGCCACCGCTTTCTCGAACAACAGATCGAAGGAAAAGCCGAACTTGCTCAACGCCAGAAACGCCAGCAAGGTGCCGCCCAATAACAGCAAGCCGGCCTTGATGATCTGCACCCAGGTGGTCGCGACCATGCCGCCAAAGGTCACATAGACCGCCATCAACAGCCCCACCGCGATGACCGCATAGTTGTAGGGCAGGCCGAACAACAGCTGGATCAACTGCCCTGCCCCGACCATCTGCACCACCAGGTAGAAGCACACCACCGTCAAGGAACCAAAGGCTGTCATGGTGCGAATGCGGTTCTGATCGAGGCGGAACGAGGCGATGTCCGAAATGGTGATGCGCCCCAGATTGCGGATGCGTTCGGCAAACAGAAACAGCAGCAACGGCCAGGCCACAAAGAAGCTGATCGAATACAGCACCCCATCGAAGCCATTGAAGAAGATCATGCTGGTAACACCCAGCAGTGCCGCTGCCGACATGTAGTCGCCCGCCAGCGCCAGACCATTCTGGAACCCGGTGATGCCACCGCCCGCGTTGTAGAAATCATCCATCGATTTGGTCTTGGAGGCGGCCCAGTAGGTGATGCCCAGGGTCGTCACGACGAAGACCAGGAACATGCTGATCGCCGTGATGTTGATCGGTTGCTTTTCGACGTTCTGCAAAACGTCGGCGGCCATGGCGCGAGCCGCGAATGCGCTGAGCAGGACTGGAAGGACGAGGTTGCGAAGGAGGTGTTTCATACGATCACCCCCGCGCGGATTTCTGCGGTCAGTTCATCGAACTCACCATTGGCCCGAAGGATGTAGAGCCCGGTGAACAACCAGGCTCCGATGATGAACGCCATTCCCAGCGGCCAACCGATGTTGATGATGCTGGTGGCGGAAAGCTTCGTCGCCAGAAGGCTGGGCGCAAAGGCCGCGACGAGGATAAACGTGAAGTACGGCACAAGGGTGGCGGCGGTCAGGCCAGCGACGAACCGTCGCTGCCTTGAGACCAAATCCTTGTACCGGGGGTGGTTACGGATTCTGGCTGATTCAGATGCATGGTTCACGTTGACTCCGTGGAGCAGTGGTTGCGTTATTGTTGTTCCACAGCCTCAGATTCGAAGACTCGATCCGCCACTGGCTGCGGTGTCTGTGCACCCTCAACCTATGCCCGCACAATGATCATGTAAAATGATCAATTGTGAATCTCGTGATCGCTTTTGGTGAACCAACTAAACCGCGATGCCTCCTGCTTCAGGCCTTCGCACAGCGCCTGTCCAGGCTACCTTTGAGCGGGCGTTTGTTGCGTGACAGCAGGCGAAGCCTTCACCCAGCCGTTGATCCCGGCACACAGCACCAACAGGGCGCCCGTCACCAGAAACACGTGATGCAAACCGAAATGCGCGCCGATCTGGCCACCGATCAGGGGCCCGATGACCTGTCCAGAGAACTGTGCCGACTGCAGATAACCCAGGACTTTGCCGGTGTTGTGCTCCGCCACCGAATGCCGGATCAGCTTGGCAATGGCCGGCAGCAGCCCGGCAATGCTCATGCCCATCACGCCGCGCAAAATCGCCAGTTGCCACCATTGCGTGACGAACGCCTGGGGCACCATGACCACGCCCGTCACCAGCAAACAGCCGATGATGACGTTCCAGCTGCCGACGCGGTCGGCCAGCGCCCCCAGGCGAGCGGCGGTCAAGATGCTGCCCAGTGCGGAACAGGCCATGATCACGCCGGCAATCCGCGCCTGGTCATCCAGTGCGACGCCAAGGTGACCGATATAGACCGTGATGATCGGCTCGATCGACATGTTGGCCAGCAGCACCATCATCGCGGTGATCAGCAGTGCAGCGATGATCGGCCAGCGTGAACTGACACCTGGCGTCTGGGTTTCTTTGCCCCGGCGAGCACCGTCCGTGGCGCGATCGAAGTCTTCGCGAATGAGCACAATCGTGGTGATCGCCGCCACCGCGATCATCGCGCCACCGACGAAAAACGTGCCGCGGATGCCGACCAACCCAGGCAGGAATCCCCCCACCAGCGGCCCGATCAGGTTGCCCGACAGCGCCCCCGTCGACAGCACGCCCAAGGCCCAGCCGGCCTTTTCCTTTGGCACCTGGGAGCCGATCATCACGATGGAAGCCGAGGCGTAGCCACCGATGAGCCCCGCGATCAGGCGCAGCAGCACCAGATCGGTCACGTTGCGCGCCAGCCCGATCATCGACATCACCACCGCCATGCCAATGGCCGCCCGGATCAGCATCGGTTTTCGCCCATACCGATCGGCCAGTCGTCCCCAGAGAGGCGCGGTGATCGCCGTGCCGAAAAACGTCGCCCCGAATGCCACGGCCGACCATTGCACCACGTCGGCCTGGGAAGTGACGCCCAGCTGTTGCACATAAAGCGGCAGGAACGGCAGCAACATGCTCAGACTGACCAGCGTGGTAAAGGAGCCAAAGACACAGACGGCCAGGTTGCGACGCCAATATGAAAGGTTGCGATCGGCATAGTTCACGAAGGGCACTCCGGTGTCGTACTTGAATTGAAATTTCGGTTCAAGCGGACACTACCCGCGCCCAAGCATCTTCAAAAACGAATTAATTTGATCGGAGCTATCGGTATGAGTGATATGCAGAGCCGGCGTGGGCTGCAGCGCTAATTACACGGTGTATCAACTGAAATTCCACGGCACGCATTTATCTTCGCAGGAGGGCTTAATACAGTGACAGACCCCCTCCGTTCCTTCATTTCACGAGCGAACCCGCATGCCCCATGACTTGAGCCACCTCGACACCGCACTCGCGGCCTACCCCCGGGCGACGCTGCTCGAAGGTCCGACACCGATTCAGAAACTGTCTCGATTGAGCCGTCTGCCCGAGATGAACGGCTGCAATATCTACGTCAAGCGAGATGACCTGACAGGCCTCGGCGGCGGCGGAAACAAGCTGCGCAAACTGGAGTTTCTGCTCGGCGAAGCACTGGCCGAAGGGGCCGACACGCTCGTGACCTGGGGCGGTTTTCAGTCCAATCATGCGCGGCTGACCGCTGCCGTCGCCGCCCAGCAGGGACTGGCCTGCGAACTGATCCTGACGCCGTCGGCGGTGCGCAGCGACGAGGACTTTTGCCACAACGGCAATGTCGTGCTGGACGCTCTGTTTGGCGCGACGGTTCACCGACTTGCCCCCGGCGCCGCGCCCGATGTCTTTGCGGCGCAGCGGGTCGAAAAGCTCAGGCAACAGGGGAAAAAACCCTTTGTCATGCCATTGGGCGGGTCCAGTCCCAGAGGGAGCCTGGGTTACAGCGCCTGCGCGGCCGAGATCCTGCGCCAGGCCGATGCGCTCGATGTGCATTTCGACCGGATCATCGTGCCCAATGGCAGCGCCGGAACCCATTCGGGCCTGTTGGCCGGCGTCACCCTCGCCCACTCATCAACACAAATCGCCGGCTATACCGTGCTCGCTGGCGAAGACCAGGCGGCGACCACAACCCTGGAAAAAACCCGCCAGGTTCTGCAACTGCTTGACCCCGGCGCCACGCTGGCCGAAAGCTCGGTCAGCGTGGACGGCAGCCAGCGCGGCGACGCGTATGGCGCACCCACCGAAGCCATGCTGGAGGCAGTGCGGCTGCTCGCATCCCACGAAGGCCTGCTCGCTGATCCCGTGTACGGTGGCAAGGCCTTCGCCGGCTTGCTGGCGGCGGTTCGCGCCGGCGAGTATCCGGCAGGAAGCAACCTGCTATTTGTGATGACCGGTGGCCTGCCCGGCATTTTCGCCTACCGCAGCGCCTTCGAATAACCGGGCGTCTGTAGGCGCCAGCTTGCTGACGATGGACTCATGTGCGTCGCATTCAACCGGTCTGAACGCGTTTACGTTAACGACCATTGCCAGCAAGGCGCTGCCGAGAGGGATGCTGAATTGGCTGACGCCTTCGCTGGCCGGGCGGTTGTTGATCGTCCGAGCTGTTCGTCAGCCAGCCGCGCGAGTTTGCCGACCCTGGCCAATACTGCAGGGGTCGCCCTGCAAGCCGGAGCTCAAAGATGCCGCTGACTCTTTACTACCATCCGCTGTCGTCCTACTGCCACAAAGTGCTGGTCGCGCTCTACGAACAGGCCATCGAATTCGAAAAGAAGATCATCGATCTCACCAGCGAGGCAGATCGATCAGTGCTCCAGGCGCTCTGGCCCCCGTGCAAATTCCCGGTCATCCGCGATCGCGCGCGCCAGCGCAACCTGGCGGAGTCGAGTGTCATCATCGAGTACCTGGACCACTTCCATGCAGGCCCACACCCGCTGATTCCCGGTGATTGGGACACGGCGCTGGAGGTGCGCCTGTGGGACCGTTTCTTCGACCTTCATGTGCAGACCCCGATGCAGCAGATCGTTGCCGATCGCCTGCGTGCGGCCCATGGAGACCTGACCCGCGAGCGCGCTGCGCTGATGACCGCCTACGGCATGCTCGAACGCCAGTTGGCTGGACGCACCTGGGTCGCCAGCCCGGACTTCAGCCTGGCCGATTGCGCTGCCTGCCCGGCCCTTTTTTATGCCAGCACCCTGCTGCCGTTTCCCGAGGATTGCCGGCACTTGCAAGCGTATTTCGAACGATTGACCCAGCGACCATCGTTCCAGCGGGTCATCGACGAAGCCCGGCCTTACTTTTCGCTCTATCCGTTTGAGAAGGCCATACCGCAGCGATTTCGTTAGGCGCTGACGCCCGCCCGCGCGATGATCCTCCTCTCCCAAAAAGCCGCCCAAACACAGGGAATTCCCCCACCGTCGGGGGCCTTCGGTATTGGCAGACGGCATGACCGACTGGCCGTCTCAGGTTGCGGCTCAGGCAATCCCGGCCTAAGGTCCAAACGAAGATTTGCCGCGAATGGCGCGATGGCGCGCCACTGGTTTCTGTCTTTCCAGTGCGAATTTCCACAGGAGGTGACGACATGCCAAACGACTCCCGCCCCGCCGTACTCGAACTGATCGGTAATACGCCCCTGGTGCGTGTCAGCCGTTTCGATACAGGCCCGTGCACCCTGTTCCTCAAGCTTGAATCGCAGAACCCCGGTGGGTCGATCAAGGACCGTATCGGCCTGGCGATGATCGATACCGCCGAGCGCGATGGCCGCCTGCGGCCCGGGGGCACCATCGTTGAAGCCACCGCCGGCAATACCGGCCTCGGCCTGGCCCTGGTCGGTCGCGCCAAGGGTTACCGGGTGGTGCTGGTGGTACCGGACAAAATGTCTACGGAAAAAGTCCTGCACCTCAAGGCCATGGGCGCCGAAGTGCACATCACCCGCTCCGATGTCGGCAAGGGCCATCCCGAGTACTACCAGGACGTCGCCGCGCGGCTGGCAAAGGACATTCCCGACGCGTTCTTCGCCGACCAGTTCAACAACCCGGCCAACCCGCTGGCCCACGAATGCAGCACCGCCCCGGAGATCTGGGCACAGACCCAGCATGATCTGGACGCCATCGTGGTCGGCGTCGGTTCGGCCGGCACCCTGACCGGGCTGACGCGTTTTTTCAAACGGGTGCAGCCCGAGCTGGAGATGGTACTGGCTGACCCGGTCGGCTCAGTGATGGCCCAATACAGCCGCGACGGCACCCTGCCGACGCCCGGGTCATGGGCGGTGGAAGGCATCGGCGAAGACTTCATTCCATCGATTTCCGACCTTTCCAGCGTGCGCCACGCCTATTCGATCAGCGACGAGGAAAGCTTCGATCATGCCCGGCAACTGCTGCGCGCCGAAGGCATCCTCGGTGGCTCCTCGACCGGCACCTTGCTGGCCGCGGCGCTGCGTTACTGCCGCGAGCAGACCAAGCCGAAACGGGTGGTCAGCTTCGTCTGTGACACCGGCACCCGCTACCTGTCGAAGATCTACAACGACCAGTGGATGTCCGATCAGGGCCTGCTGCAGAGCAAGCGCTACGGCGACCTGCGCGACGTGATCGCGCGGCGTTTCGAAGATGGCCGGGTGATCAGCGTCGGTCCCGATGACACCCTGCTCACCGCCTTCCAGCGCATGCGCCTGGCGGATGTGTCGCAACTGCCGGTGCTGGTCGATGGCCAGCGGCTGATCGGGGTGATCGACGAGTCCGACATTCTGCTGCGTGTGCACCAGGACGCTTCGCACTTTCGCGTGACCGTGGCCAGCGCGATGACCGACAAACTGCAAACCCTGCCACCCGACGCCAGCCTGGCCGAACTGCAGGCCGAGCTCGACCGCGGCCTGGTGGCCATCATCGCCGACGCCTCGGGCTTTCATGGCCTGATTACCCGGTTCGACATGCTCAATCACTTACGGAGATCCCTTGCATGAGTCAGCACGATAAAGACGCCGCACCACAGGGCTTCGCCACCCGGGTGATCCACGCGGGGCAGGCGCCGGACCCTTCCACCGGGGCGCTGATGCCGCCCATTTATGCCAACTCCACCTATTTGCAGCAAAGCCCCGGCGTCCACAAAGGCCTCGACTACGGACGCTCGCACAACCCGACGCGCTGGGCACTGGAGCGTTGCGTGGCCGATCTCGAAGGAGGCACCCAGGCCTTCGCCTTCGCTTCCGGGCTGGCGACGATCTCCACCGTGCTGGAGCTGCTCGATGCCGGCTCGCACGTGGTCTCGGGCAATGACTTGTACGGCGGGACGTTCCGCCTGTTCGACAAGGTGCGCCAGCGCAGCGCCGGGCATCGTTTCAGCTTCGTCGACTTGACCGACCTGGCGGCGTTCGAGGCGGCACTGCAAGACGACACCCGGATGGTCATGGTCGAGACACCGAGCAATCCCCTGCTGCGCCTGTCCGACCTCGCCGCCATCGCCCGCATCTGCCGTGCACGCGGCATCATCTGCGTGGCCGACAACACCTTTGCCAGCCCCTATATCCAGCGCCCGCTGGAGCTGGGCTTCGACATCGTGCTGCACTCGACGACCAAGTACCTCAACGGCCACTCCGACGTGATCGGCGGCATCGCGGTGGTCGGGCACAACCCTGAACTGGCCGAGCGCCTGGGCTTCTTGCAAAACGCGGTGGGTGCGATTGCCGGCCCGTTCGACGCCTTCCTCACCCTGCGCGGGGTCAAGACCCTGGCGCTGCGCATGGAGCGTCACTGCAGCAATGCGCTGGAACTGGCGCAATGGCTGGAACGCCAGCCGCAGGTCGCGCGCGTTTACTATCCGGGCCTGGCGTCGCACCCGCAGCACGAACTGGCGCGGCAGCAAATGCGCGGTTACGGCGGAATGATCTCCCTCGACCTCAACACCGACCTGGCCGGTTCCAGGCGTTTCCTCGAAAACGTCCGGATCTTTGCCTTGGCCGAAAGCCTGGGGGGTGTGGAAAGCCTGATCGAGCACCCGGCGATCATGACCCACGCCACCATCCCCGCTGACACCCGTGCGCAGTTGGGTATCGGTGATGCGCTGGTGCGCTTGTCCGTGGGGGTCGAGGATGTCGAGGACCTGCGCGCGGACCTGGCCCAGGCACTGGCGCGGATCTGACCGATATGAAATAACAGGCACCACTTTTGTGGGAGCGAGCCTGCTCGCGATAGCCGGTGCGAGTCATGCGCTGAGCGCCGGCACAACCCGCTATCGCGAGTACGCTCACTCCCGCAGGTTTTACCGTTTTCATTTCCGGAAGATCGATCCATGCCCAAGCTCGACCTCTCACTGCAAGACACCGCCGCGCCCGAAGGCGTTTGTTTCGGTTGCGGCAGCAGCAATCCCCACGGGCTGCACATCAAGAGCCATTGGCATGAGGATGGCGTGCATGTGATGGCCGAACACCTGCCCGATGCCATGCATTGCGGCTGGCCGGATCTGGTCTATGGCGGCCTGATCGCGATGCTGGTGGACTGCCATTCAAACTGGACGGTGATGGCTTATCACTACCGTGAGGAACAGCGTGAAGTGGCCAGCCTGCCGCGCATCAATTGCGTCACGGGCAACCTGGGCATCAAGTTCATCAAACCGACGCCCATGGGTGTACCGCTGACCCTGCGGGCCAAAGTGGATGGTGAAGTCGGGCGCAAGACCCGGGTTATCTGTGAGGTCTATGCCGGGGACGTGCTCACCGCCATTGGCGATTCGATTTTTGTTCGGGTCGATACCGGGCAACTGGCCGCCGCTGCCCACGGGCAACAGACAAGCCAATAGACGCACTCCCCCGCGCTAGCGCCCTGTTGCAGTCGCTCAGGACGGCTCAGGCGCAACGATCTTCAGCCAGGGCCAGCGAGTCTGATAACTCTTGGCCTTCTGCACGAACAACTCTGGCTGGGGATTCTTGGGATTGATGCGCAGCAGGCCGTGCTCGGTGTCGGCCAGGCCATGGGGCGCATAGACCTCGCCGGTTTCAACATCCAGGCCGATACAGGTCCCGGCGACCAGGTAGCGATCAACCCCGTCCCTGGCCGATTGAAGCTGCGGATAAGCCCCGCCAAACCGCTGGCTGTACCAAAGATGGACCCGCGCCTGATTCTTCATCTCGACGTTGGCTTCCAGGTCGCGGAACAGATGCTGCGCAGCAAGGATGACCTCATTTTCGGCCTCCCACGACAGGTCCTCATCGAAGTAAAAAACGTCGTAGTCTTTCACTCCCCACGCGGCAGGACGCTGCGCCTGCCGGTTCCACACGGCCTGGAACAGGCAGCCGGCGGTAAGCAGGCATTGATTCAAACCCAGTGCAGGCAAACGCGAGGTGATTTCAGCGTTGATCGGATTGGTCATGGCGATGCTGACCAGGCTTTCGACAGTCAATGTCATGTGCTTCGTCCCTTGGAAATCGCTTCAGTGGCGGCCAGCGACAATAGCGCAATTTCCCGGGACGCAGGTTCACTCGACGGTCAAATCAGCAAATCCTCGTAGAACGCGCCGAAGGGACGCTCGGGGTGGGCGATCTGAATCTCCAGAATCCACAGGCCAGTGGTCGGGCATTGATCCAGATCTCCCAGATCACCGCCCCGGTATATCGCATGGGGAAAATCGCTGACCCGATGACCCTTGATGTCCAGATTGAGCGTCCAGCCCATGGCCTTGGCTTGAGCGGTGGCATAGTCATACAGCGCCACGCCGGACACCCGCTCGCTGCGCCAAAAGCTCTCGACCCGGTCAAACAGGTCCTTGGCGGCCGAAGCACAGGCGATCATTTGCGGGTCGGAGCCGGTGGTGAATGTCGCGCCGGCATCCCCTTCGTGGCCCTGCCAGACCACCCCAATGTCGATGAAGAAAATGTCCTCTTCACCCAGCTGCGGGTCGCCGTCGGAGCGTTGCTTGAACGTCTTGAGCGTATTGGCGCCGAAGCGCACCAGCAGTGGATGCCAGATTCGATCCATACCCATTTCGGACAGGACCTGCTTGCCGCGCAACTGCGCCTCGGACTCGCGCATGCCCGGCGTGATGACACTGGCAATCTGCTCAATGGCCTTCCAGGTCATCTGCTGCGCATGGCGCATCGATTCCAGTTCGTAACGTTCGCCTACTGCTTCTTTACCGTTCAGGGCCATGGTCATGAGTCATTCCTTGTTTAAGACCGCGCATGTGATCGCTGTATATCTTTTTATATTGCGATATTCAAGATCAAACAGGCAGGCATGGCTCGGGCGATCCCCGACCACACCTTGCAGCCCTCAATGCGGGGTCATGACATTGACGTGCCTCAGGCCGGTGAAATCGTTGCCAGCACGCCGATCAGGATAGTCAGCACCAGAAAACCACCGAGAAAAATCGCCATCTTGCCCATAAGGTCACCTCCGTTTCGAATAAGCGGTGCAACCACTGCTGCGACTGCGGACCGTGCCGTTATTGTGGGGCGCAGGCCGAGTGCATTACAGAGGCAGAAAGCGCAGAAAAATACGGATCAGATCAAGGAGCCCCGCAAACGCACAACCTGAGCCCGCTTGCTGTCGATCGGCGCCAGTACGCCGCGTTTAACCAGGCTACACGCGCCATCGTTGACGACCATCGCTGGCAAGCCGGTTGCTACCGCGCTTGAGGTGAACACACGCCCCGGAAAACGATTATCCGCACCACACCGGCGTGAATGGTCATCCTCAGGGAACTCCTGACAACCGCCGTGCATCCTAAAATATGAGGGACTTCCTTTTTGCTTCACGCTTTGAGAGGACACCGTCATGCGCCGTCTGATTATCGTTTCGTCTCTGTTGCTGTGTTTACCCTTCGGCTCTGCAATGGCCAAGGTGGACGCAGGCGATGTCGCCACCTCAGCCGGGGTTTCCGCATCGCTGTACTCGACGTTCAAGGACCACAAACTCATGATTCCTGCCCGGGATGACGCCTCCAGCTTCGTGGCCAGTGGTGGTGCGATTCGCGGCGCTTATCTGGAATCGGTTCTCAAACAGCTCCGGCAGGAGCACCCCGACCTCAACAACGCAAGCGACGAAGACCTGGCTCGCGCCATTCTCGTCCAGGAAGGCGTTCCAGCCGGTCAATAACGACGGCCAACCTTAGCGGTGGGGCTTGTGAAACCTGGACAGCGTTTCCGGCCCTGCCTTGCTTTCAAGGCTGAGCTCAAGAGAGCCGCGCCCAGCCGGCCACCAGTGCCGCGCTGATGCTGACCCCGCCGCACACCACAACCACCACGTCCCGGGCTTCGGCAATTGCCGGATGATCCAGGTAGGCAATGGCCAGCGACACGCCACACGCCGGTTCAACCAACTGCCGCAAATCACTGGCGTAACGCACCACGCCCATGATCGCTTCCTCGTCTTCCAGCACCACGCACTCATGGGGGAAAGCGAGGATGTGCTGCACCGGCCACGCCGCCACTTGAGCGGCGCCGAGCGAGGTGGCGACCGTGTCGATCCGTGGCAAACGCACGGGATGCCCCGCCGCCATGGCCGCGGCGAACGATGCCGCGCCCCGGGTTTCGCAGGCGATGATCCGGCAATCGGTGCGCCGATGGCGGATCAACCCGGTGAGAATGCCCGCGAGCAAACCGCCGCCGCCCACCGAGGTCACCACGGCGTCGACCTGCGGACAGTCTTCGAGGATTTCATCGATCATCGTGCTGTGCCCTTGCCACAACACCGGATGATCGAATGCCGGCACGTATTCGCTGTCCGCACCCTGAGCGAGTTCCTTGGCCCGTTGATTGGCCTCGTCCCAGACTTTGCCGTGGACGATCACCTCGGCACCGGTTTTACGGATCCGTGCGCGGGTGCTTTCAGGAGTCGTATGCGGCACCACGATGCAGGCTTTCAACCCCAGGCTGGCGGCGGCCACGGCAGTGGCGAATCCGGCGTTGCCCCCGGACGGGCACACGACTCTGGTTTTGCCCTGGGCCGCGGCCTGACTGCACAACAGCCCCATGCCGCGTAGTTTGAATGAACCACTCGGTTGAAGGTTTTCCAGTTTGAGCCAGATGCGGCGGGTCGTGGTCGAGAGGCCAGGATGCAGAATCAACGGCGTTCTGATGTGAAGCATGGCGGCTCCTGTTACGCGCCGCCCACTCGTCGAAGGGTCCACGGGGCAGCGGTGAACGATCCTTATCCAAGCTTAGTTCACCCTGACCCGAGGCTGGCTTTTCAGCGATAACGTGGCGCCGCCCTGACGTTGCCGAACAACCCGGAAAAGACCTGGCGCTGGCGATGGTCGAAAAGGACCATGCGAGGCGCATCGATGCCGCAGATGCTATCGCCGGCAAGCCAGCTCCTACACTGAAAGAAAGGACGTTACCCTCAGTGGAGTTGCCAATGAAAATTTCCGCCAGACTGGCGTTTTTCGCCATCGCGTCCACCCTTGCCTACCTCGGGCTGGCAATAGGCGGGCTGGGTGGTTTCGCCGCGTTTTTCTCCCATCCCTCGCTGGTGCTGGTGGCGCTTGCCACGCTGGTCATGGTCATCGCTTCGCTGTTCACCGAGGTCAACCTGAGCTCCGGCGAACGCGAGGACCGGGCCAACCGCTGGGTACTCCCGGCATTCGGGGTCATTGGCTTGTTGAGTGGTTATCTGCCGGCCTACAGCGACCGCATCGACTTCTGGACGTTCGGTGGCGAGGGCGTGCGCTGGCTGGGGGCCTTGCTGTTCATCCTCGGCGGCGCCCTGCGAATGTGGCCGGTATTCGTGCTCGGCAAACGCTTCAGTGGGCTGGTGGCGATTCAGCCAGGGCATCGGCTGGTCACCGACGGAATTTATCGCAACCTGCGCAACCCCAGTTACCTGGGCATGTTGATCATTGCCGTGGGCTGGGCACTGGCGTTCCGTTCGGGGCTGGGCCTGCTCCTGGCGGCGCTGACGCTGATCCCGTTGATTGCGCGGATACAGGCGGAAGAGGCCCTGCTGCGGGCGCAATTCGGGGCTGAATACGAGGCTTATTGCGCGCGCAGCTGGCGGTTGATACCAGGGGTCTACTGAAGCGACTTGCGAAACCACCTTCGCTGGCAAGCCCGCGCACAAGGGACCGTGCCCGGACATTGGCAACGCAACACCGTCAGGAGCGAGCTTGCTGGCGATGTTCCCGAGCACGCCGCGTTGACCCAGATCATGCGCGTTATCGTTAACGACCATCGCTGCGATACGGCGACCCGACAAGCCAGCTCAGGGGACCGAGGTGATCAGTGTCTGGACATCAACCCATGCAGCACACCAAACCTCAACCCGGGTTCGGACGGCGTCATGTGGGAGACACCAAACACCTTGAACGCCGCCAACATGAGCACCAGGCCGCCCGGCAGGATGCTCAGGCGATGAGCCTGCAAGCCGGCCAGCTTGAGCTGTTTGACATGCCCCACTTCCAGCAGGCGCACCGACAGGCGCAAGAGGCCGCCATAGGTCACGCCGCTTTGACCGTAGTCGTTCAACCCGTTGGCCTTGAGCACCTTGGCCAGCATCCGCGCCGTGCCTGATGAGCCGATGACCTGCTGCCAGCCCTGGGCACGATAACGGCGCGCAACCCTTTCGAACTGCAGCGTGGCGACTCGCTCGGCTTCCAGCAGCGCCTTCGCGCTGATGGTGCCGCCCGGAAAGTAATGCGCCCCCACGGTGCCGCTGCCCACGGCAATGCTCTCGGTGAGTAAAGGCTGTGCGCCCTTGCCCAGGATCAGCTCGGTCGAACCGCCACCGATATCCACCACCAGGCGCATGCGCTGGGTATCAGGAAGGGTATGGGCGACGCCGGCGTACACCAGTCGGGCCTCTTCTTGCCCGGAAATGACATCGATGCGAAACCCCAGGTGCCGCTCGGCACTGGCCAGAAACAAGGGTGCGTTGTCCGCCTGGCGAACCGCGCTGGTCGCCACCGCCCGCACTCGCCCCGCCTCGAAGCCACGCAATTTTTTGCCGAAGCGCGCAAGCGCCTGCCAGCCTCGATCCAGCGCCAGTTCGTCCAGCGCCCCGCCCTGAAAACCCTCGGCCAAACGGACGGGTTCACGCAGGGTTTTCACTTCCTGGATCATGAACTGCTGATTGCGCTTGACCGACTGGCCGATCATCAGGCGAAACGCATTGGAGCCCAGATCAATAGCGGCAAAGAGTGAGGCGTCGCCTTTCATGGTGGGGATTCCTGGCAAATCCGACAGCCCTTGGACCGCTCAACGCGGACCGCGAGGATGTTGCCACGGGCTCGGTGACAGCCAGATGACACCGGGATTATTTTCTGCTGAATGTCATTGTCACCAGGCCGTCACCTCTTCGGGGCAAGCGATCAGCCACGGAGGGCGTTACCGATCCTCGTTCAGCCCCCTGAATCAGCACACCCCCCATCACAGCGATTGCCCTCCCCCCGACTTGGTGCAAAATACAGCGCTCAGCCACAAAAACAGACCGCGTCGCGGAACGCCGTGCAACGAGAACCGATATGAACACCCATTTTCAGAAAAGCGATGTCGCTGTGCCCAAGACCTGGTGTGATGGCCATCATCACTGTGTCGCCCATCAGCAAGCGGCGGTGGCAGCATGATCGAGGTCACTGAAGTTTCCATCGCCCAACTGCGCGCTGCGCTGGAGTCCGGCCAGACCACGGCGGTTGAGCTGGTCCAGGCTTACCTCGCCCGGATTGATGCATACGACGGCACCGACACGCCCACCGCCCTCAATGCGGTCGTGGTGCGCAACCCCGAAGCGCTCGCTGAAGCGCAGGCCTCCGACGCCCGTCGAGCCAAAGGCCAGACGCTGGGGCCGCTCGACGGCATTCCCTACACGGCCAAGGACAGTTATCTGGTCAAGGGACTGACGGCGGCTTCGGGCAGCCCGGCCTTCAAGGACCTGATTGCCTATCGCGACGCGTTCACCATCGAGCGTCTGCGCGCTGCCGGGGCGATCTGCCTGGGCAAGACCAACATGCCACCGATGGCCAATGGCGGCATGCAGCGTGGCGTCTATGGCCGTGCCGAGAGCCCGTACAACGCCGACTACCTCACGGCCCCTTTCGCCTCGGGCTCGTCGAACGGCGCCGGCACCGCCACCGCGGCCAGCTTCGCAGCCTTCGGCCTCGCCGAAGAAACCTGGTCGAGTGGCCGTGGTCCTGCGTCGAACAACGGTTTGTGTGCCTATACGCCTTCACGCGGGATGATTTCGGTGCGCGGCAACTGGCCGTTGACGCCGACCATGGACGTGGTCGTGCCGTTCGCCAGAACCATGGCCGACCTGCTTGAGGTCCTCGACGTGGTGGTGGCGGAAGATCCCGACACCCGTGGCGACCTGTGGCGCCTGCAACCCTGGGTGCCGATTCCGAGCGTTGCCTCGGTGCGTCCGGTCTCCTATCAGGAACTTGCCGTGAAGTCCGACACACTGGCAGGCAAGCGTTTCGGCGTTCCGCGCATGTACATCAATGCCGATGCCGAAGCCGGCACCAGCGATGCACCGGGTATCGGCGGGCCGACCGGGCAACGCATCATCACCCGTGACTCGGTCATCGAGCTGTGGCAACAAGCGCGCAAGGCCCTCGAAGCCGCTGGCGCCGAAGTGCTCGAAGTCGATTTTCCGCTGGTCTCCAATTGCGAAGGTGATCGTCCCGGTGCGCCGACCGTGTTCAACCGTGGCATCGTCTCCAAGGAGTTCCTGCACCACGAGCTGTGGGACCTGACGGCCTGGGCCTTCGATGATTTCCTGCAAGCCAACGGCGATCCGAAACTCAACCGGCTGGTCGACGTCGACGGGCCGCTGATTTTCCCGCACGACCCGGGCACACTGCCCAATCGTGAGGGCGACCTGGCCGCCGGCATGGACGAATACGTGAGGATGGCCGAGCGTGGCATTACCCCATGGGACCAGATCAGCACGGTGCCTGACGGCCTGCGGGGTCTTGAACAGACCCGCCGCATCGACCTCGAAGAATGGATGGATCGCCTGGGCCTCGACGCGGTGCTGTTCCCGACCGTCGCCGACGTGGCGCCGGCCAATGCCGATGTCGACCCGCAGTCAGCGGATATCGCCTGGAGCAACGGCATCTGGGTGGCCAACGGCAACCTCGCCATCCGGCACCTGGGCGTGCCGACGGTCACCGTACCGATGGGTGTGATGCCCGACATCGGCATGCCGGTCGGCCTGACCTTCGCCGGTCGCGCCTATGACGATTCGGCCCTGCTGCGTTTTGCGTCGGCGTTCGAGTCGACCGGGTCCAAGCGCCTGATCCCGCCGCGCACCCCGCCGCTGTCCGCAGAAAAATAAAGTATGGGATCGTTCACCACATGTGTGAACACCCAGGATCCAAATGTGGGAGCGAGCCTGCTCGCGATGGCGTAACGTCAGTCGATGATGTCTGTCGGCCATGCAAGCGTCATCGCGAGCGGGCTCGCTCCCACAGGGATGTGACCAGTCAGAACGGCACGGTCAGCTTCATCCAGTACGCATTGCCCTGCGCCCGGTTGCGCACTTCGGTTTCCTGCTCCCATTTCCCCGTGACAAACCAGCCCTCCTTGCTGGTGTATTTGATCGACGGCCCGATGGCCAGCGCCCGGCCCTTGTTGTCTTCAATCGTCTCGCCGTTCTGGCGGTCATCGGTGGTCTGTCGGTAGTAGTAGCCACCCACGCCCAACACCCAACCATTACCCAGGCCCCAGCCGACGGCATAGTCGACGTGAAACTCCTGCCCCGAACGGTAGTTGGTCGCCGGGTTCTCGCGGTTGAAGTCGTACATCACCTTGGCATCGAGGTTGAGCCCGCTCGGGTCGACGTAGGACATGGCATAGACCGGTTCAATCACCCAGTAGTTACGCCCGGTGTTGGCCAGGTCACCACGGTCATAGCTCCCGGTGGGGGCGATCATGTCCAGGGCGAGGATGCTGTGGAATTTATCGCTGTGGTGAAAGCCCAGTGCCGGCCCGAAGATCACGTCCCCCAGGCCTTTTTTGCTTTGCGACTGACCGTTGAGATCGACCTTGAGGTCCACCAGCGGGACGATCGCGTGCAGCGCCACGCTGGCACCGAACAAGGTGTAATCGCTGACCCAGATCAGCCGTGGCGTGATGGCGTTGGCGCGCACGCGAAAATCCACCGGGAGTTTCTTGCCGTCGTTGCCACGCAGGTTATCGGCCTCATAGTGATTGACGAAAAGTTGTCCGTAGAAGCCCGGTGGCGGCATCGCCCCGGACATGTAGTTTTCCGCGCCCAAAGGGTAGGACGTGCCTCCGCCTTCAGTGGCGTGCACCGGGACAGAGAGCGCCGCGCTGACGCTGGCCAGGGTGGAGATCACGAGCAGCTTGTTTGTTCTGCGAGTCATTCGTTTCAACCTTATTGTTGTTATCGGTCGGGCACGCCCTGCCCGCTCGTAGTGTCGAGAAGGCAGGTTCCATTACTGGTTGGAGCGAGCAGGCTCGCTCCCACAGTGGATCGGGGGGCGGTTTCAGATGCGTTTGAACAACGCCGAACGCTGGCTTTGTTCACTGCCGTCGGCGGCGCTGTAGAAGCGCTCCATGAAGATGTCGCGTTCGAACAACCGCCCCTGCATCAGGCAGGTGATGGCCGAGTCGATCATCACCGGCGGCCCGCACAGGTAAGCCTTGCGGTTGTTGAAGCGTCCGTCGAAATGCTGCTTCGCCGCGTCATGCACGTAGCCCTTGAACCCCGTCCAGTCGGAGTCCTCGTCCGCCTGGCTGAGCGCCGGCACATAGGTGAAGTTGGCGTATTCCCGTGCCAGCGCCTCGAACAGTTCGCGGTTGTAGAGTTCGGCGCGGTTGCGCGCGCCCTGGAACAGCACGATCTGGCGGCTGTCGCCGGCTTCCAGCAGGTCGAGGATCATCGACTGCGGGCTCGATAAACCGGAGCCGCCGGCGATGAAGATCAGGTCGCCACTTTGCGAGGTGCGCACAAAAAACTGGCCGTACGGCCCGGACAGATCCACCGTATCGCCGACCTTCAAGTCGTCGTGAATCTTGCCCGTGGCCAGGCCACCGTCGACCCGCCGAATATGAAGTTCAACTTCATCGGCACGGCTCGGTGGATTGGCCAGGGAAAAGGCCCGCGTGCCTTCGATGCCGGGCAATTGCAGGTTGATGTACTGCCCCGCCTGAAAGGCCATGGGCCGGTCCAGCTTGAGGTGCACGCCCTTGATGGTCGGCGACAGGTCGACCAGCGCGCTGACCACCGCGCGGTAGTCCTCGACCGGATGCCCGAGGAAATCCGGGTCGGCATCGATATCGGCCTCGATCACCATGTCGCTTTGCGGGATGGCACAGCACGCCAATACCTTGCCCTCATCGCGCTCCATATCCATCAGCGCAAAAGACGAAGCCGCGCCGAGGTCCGCCTCGCCTTCCAGCACCTGGACCTTGCAGGTGGCGCAAGTGCCATGACCGCAGGCAAACGGCAACCAGACGCCCTGGCGCAAGGCGGCCTGCAGGATGGTCTGGCCCTCTTCCACTTCGATCTGCTCACCGGTGGGTTCGATGGTTACTTGGTAGCTCATCGCCGTGTCCTCAGTTAAAGCTGCCGGCAAGGCCGTTCAAGCCAGGGGTATCGAGGTGCAGCAGGCTCTTGTGATCGATGCCGTTGGCGATCAGGCTCGCCCCAAGGTCCGGCGTGAACGGCCGGTCGTTGAGGCGCCACAGGGCCTGGGCGAAATCGACCCGAGGCGCATCCGGGTGCCGGGCAATCGAAGGCTTGACCACCTGCTCGAGGAAGTCGCTGAACGGCATCGCCGGGGGCAGCGGAAAGGTAAACGGGGCGCAGAACATCAGGTGTCTTTCCCAGCACAGGTACACCAGTTGCAGGCCATGGAAATTTTCCTGGCGGTCCAGGGGTTGGGCGTCGTAGGCGCCGATGGCAGTCACAGGCATGATCTTGTCCTTTTTGTTATCGGTTAACTGCAGGAGCCGGCTTGCCGGCGAAGCGATCTAACGGCCACCGAAACAGGTGAATGCTCCGGCGCCATCGCGAGCAGGCTCGCTCCCACAAGGGTTAGGGTTTCGAGGTGGCCGGCGCGCTATTGCGATCGTTCGGGTGCCAGTCCTGCCAACGCCGATGCTCGGTGGAACCCAGGTATTCGAAGTTGTCCTGGCCGGGATTGATGTTGTAGTAATCGCGCACCACCGATTCGACGTCGGCGCCACCGCAGTTGCCCTGCAGAATCTGATGCACCGGCAACCAGGCCTGGATGTACTTGGTCGGCTCGTATTCGAAGATGTCGCAGCAACCCTGGGAGCAGAAGTGATAGCGCTCGCCTTCGTGCACGGCACTGCGGTGGCTGAGGGTGGTCTGGTCATCCGGCTCGCCGAACGACAGCGGGATCTGGCAGATCTGGCAGAGCATCGGCAAGGTCGGGTTGTAGAAGCGCTCGCCCTTTTCCTGCAGCGCGCGCCAGTGTTCAAAGCGTGGGCGGTAGATCTTGTCGAAGGTGTCCGGGTACTTTTCCGAGAGCCAGTCCAGTTCCTCGTCGGTCGGCATCCAGGTGTGGAAGTTGGTTGCCTGGCTGTACTGGTAGAAGATCGACCAGGCCTGATGGCTGACGTGATCCTTGGCGATGTTGGCCTCTTCGACGTGCTTGGGAGGACGGATGCCATAACGCTCCAGGTCCTTGAACAGCGCGCCGCCGGCCTCTTCGAAATACACGCCCCAGGCTTCGGACCAGGACATGACTTTGTTCGGCAACATGTAGTCCATCATCATCCCCACCAGTGTCAGCAGGCGGTAGCCACGCCAGAACCACTTGTCGATCCAGCGCTGGATGATCGGCACGTTGTCTTCGTGTTGCTCGAGCAGGAACTTGATCACTTCCAGGCCCAGGGTCATGTGCCGGGCTTCGTCGGACTGCGCGGAGAAGCCGAAGGTCACCGTGGCCATGTCGCCGTTGAACGCCGCGCCGGACATGAACGGCACGAACAGCAGGTTGGTCAGCACGTACTCGAACGAAAACGAAATCGCCGTGAGGAACTCGAACGGCCCGGCGGTGCGTGCATCTTCGAAGAACGATTTGGGCACCGAGAGGAACCACACGCGGTCGTGCATGTGCGCGAAGTCATGCAGGCCGTTGAAGTGCTTGTTGTAGTGGCTCATGGCGTGGATCTGGGTCTGCACGTGGCGCAGTTCGTCGATGGCCTGCATCTGGCAGGCAATCCGTGCACCGGCGCCGCTGAACTGCCGGCCGACCCGGGCGAAACCTTGATAGGCCTGGTACTCCAGCGGCGTGACACCGGACAGGAACAGCTTCAGCGCGTTGACGTAGCGGGCGTCCGACAGCGTGGTATGGCCGTTGTTTTGCGAGAACGCATCGAAGATCGCGTAGAGCTTTTTCTCTTTTTCGGCCTGGTACTTCCAGTAGGTGTCCATGGTCAGGCGGAACGGGTCTTCCCACTTGTCCCAGTCGGTGATCTTGATTCCTTCGAAACGCTCATGGGGGTAGATGTCCTCGTGGGTCTGGTAGCTCGGCTCCCAGTCCAGGTCACGAGTCATGCAGCGGTATTTTTCTTTGGCATTAAGACGTTTTTTCACGGCCATGATGGCGCTCCCGAATTCTTGTGATGGATCAAACGGCTGTCGACGATGGATCAGCTGTTCCAGTACAGGGAAAAACTGTCGTCCTCTTCCACGACGTTGCCGCCCAGGGTGATCACGTACATCAGCATTTCCTGGATGTCCCAGACGCTGCCGGTCAGCGCCTCGACCGTCTCGCGGCGGATATCCAGCCGGCCCTGGGCCTCGATGCGGATCATCGAAGGCTGGTGCTGGACCTCGGCATGGGGGTTGTCCTGGACGATGGCGTCGACGATCGAGCGCGCGTAGTCGGTGTCCTGCAGGTTCATGTAAACGAGGGAAGTCATGCTTGGGCTCCTGTCAGGCCAAGTTTTTTCAGGCGCGAGTCGAATTCGCTGCACACCGCATCCAGCGCCGATTGATCGAGTCCCAGGGCCGCCAGCGCTTGCAGCGCCTCGACCACGCGCGGGCTCCAGCGATCGATCCAGCCTTGCACCAGCGCCTTGTTGGCCGCGCTTTCGTTGACCACGGTCTTGAGCAGCGCATCGACCCAGCGCTGGCTTTCGGCGAACCACAGGCGCATGAATTCGGTCAGCATGCCGACCTGGCCGGCGCCGTTGGCCGTCAGTTGTTCGTCGAGTTTGTGGAACAGCAGCGGGTACACCAGGCCGTCGCTGACCAGGTTTTGCGCCACGGTCAATTCGAACCAGTCGCGCACCACCAGGGTGTCTTCGACGTAGCGGCGCATGCCCTGCCATGCCGGGTCGTTCAGCCATTGCTGCTTGGCCTGGGCCAGCAGCTGGACATCGCCGCCATCGAGCATCAGGCCGATGCGCGACAGGTACTGGGCGATGCCCAGGCGGTCCATGGCCTGGAACATGTGCATCTGCGTCACACTGGTGCCAAAGCCATCGGCGGCGATGTTGCTGTTGTTCATGTTGGCGCCCATCTCGGCGTGGCGCAGCGGCAACAACAGCTTGCTGATCAGCTCGACATGGGTGCTGGACAGGCCGGCGAGCATGTCGCGCTTTTCGCAGAACGCGTAATCGTGCTCGGCGTTTTCCTGCATCTTGGCCCGGGCCTGGACGTAGGCACCGTAGTAGTACTGGCGCGGGTCGCTGACGGCGTACCAGTCGGCCATGACCACTGCCGTGCGGGTGGCGTCGTTGAGCAACTTGT
Source organism: Pseudomonas sp. TE12234 (assembly GCF_054061835.1). NCBI lineage: Bacteria > Pseudomonadati > Pseudomonadota > Gammaproteobacteria > Pseudomonadales > Pseudomonadaceae > Pseudomonas > Pseudomonas sp. TE12234. The sequence continues at coordinate 24,778 of NZ_JBSSEP010000020.1, read as the reverse complement.
CCGGCTGCCACAGCGGCCGATAATGGAAATTGGTCGCCGACTCCAGGTCGAAACTGGCTTCCTGATACCGGCTGGCCACCTTGTCGCCAAAGCGGCGACGGGTGTGGCTGAAGGTGTTGCGGATCGTCTCGACGGTCGTCGTCTTGATCTCGACACTCATGGAGTGGACTCCTGTGGTTTTTGTTGTGTTGGATAGTCGGCGACCGGCTCAGCGTCGCGGGTTTCGCCGTAGCGCCACTTCTGCGCATCGGCGTCGAGGGCCTCGGACATCTGCGCGTCCATGTGCTGCACCCGGTTGTTTTCGCAAAACTGCCGGAACGCCTGACGCGGCAGCACCAACTCGACGAACAGGTCGGGAAAACCGATGGCGAAATCGAATTCGACGAAGGTGGCGTCAGGCTCGCTGCGTACACGGATGTAACGCGGCATCTGATCGAAGGTACTGCCAGGTTGGCTCATGCTCGGGTACTCCCTTGTTATGGTCGGGGTACGGAGCAACAAGGGTGCCAGCGACGAAAAAACGCTCGAAATTGATTTTTTATTTGTTTAAAAACAAATAGTTATCATCAACCACTCACCAACGAACAGCGTTCAAGACCGGCTGCCGGGCAAGACTTCGGCAGCGGCAAATTGATCATTTGATCAATCGTCGCCGCCCCCTTCGAGCAAATGAGCAATCATCTGGCGATTGACTTTTGGTCCGCTTTCAGGCCGCTTAGAAAAAGAAAAAACGACCTTGCCTTGCCTGAAAAACCAAGGTCGCTACGATGCCTGGAACAATCCGCCAATAGCCTGAGCGGAACGCATCACCACCCCAATAACTACAAATCAGGGGCGCACTGAATGATCACCACGTACAAGGCTTCCCAGCACCCGCCGTCGCTCAAGGATCTGAGCGACCAGGTTCGATTTCTCGGAAGCGAAGGGAAAATCTGGCTGGATGAACAACGCATGTTGTTGATCCAGGTGTCGATGATGGCGTCGTGCAGACGCGAGTTGATCGAGATGCTCGGCGTCGAGCGCGCCAAGGGATTTTTCATGCGCCTGGGCTATCAGTCCGGGCTCAAGGACGCTGAACTGGCGCGCAAGTTGCGGCCCCAGGGCAGTGATGTGGAAATGTTCTTCACCGGCCCGCAACTGCACTCGCTCAAGGGCATGGTCAACGTGCGCCCGCAGACCATCGACATTGATCTGGAAAACGGCCAGTTTTATGCCGATATCGAATGGCAGGACTCCTTCGAAGTGGAAAACTGCCAGACCGAAAACCTCCACTCCGATCAGCCGGTGTGCTGGATGCTGCTCGGTTATGCCATCAGCTACAGCTCGTTTTTCCTCGGTCGGCAGATCATCTACAAGGAGGTCAGTTGCCGCGGTTGCGGCGACGCGCACTGCCGGATCATCGGCAAGCCCGCCGAACAGTGGGACGACGCCGAAGAGGTCATGCGCTACTTTCAGAGCGACCCGATCATTGATGAACTGCAAGCGCTGCAGGTGCAAGTGGCCAATATGCGCCAGCGCTTGCAGATCGAGGCCGGCAAGTTCTACGGCATCGGCCAGTCGGCGGTGTACCGCAGAACCTGTGCACTGATCGACAAGGTTGCCTTGGGCAAGGCCTCGGTATTGCTGCTGGGCGAGACCGGCGTGGGCAAGGAAGTGATCGCCCGGAGCCTGCACCTGCGCAGCGAACGGGCCGGCGGGCCCTTTGTCGCGCTGAACTGCGCCGCCATCCCGCCAGACCTGATCGAAGCGGAGCTGTTCGGCGTGGAAAAAGGCGCCTACACCGGTGCCCAGCAATCGCGCATGGGCCGTTTCGAGCGGGCCAATGGCGGTTCGTTGTTCCTCGATGAAATCGTCGAGTTGACCCCGCGCGCGCAAGCCACGCTGCTGCGGGTCTTGCAGGAAGAGGAACTGGAGCGAGTCGGCGACTCGCAGACCCGCAAGGTCGACGTGCGGGTCATCACCGCGACCCACGAAGACCTGGAAAACGCGGTCAAGCAAGGGCGTTTCCGGGCAGACCTGTTCTACCGTCTGAATGTGTTTCCGGTGCGCATTCCGGCCTTGCGCGAACGCCGCGAAGACATCCCGCTGCTGATCGAACACTTCCTGGAAAAACTGCACGCCAGCTACAAGAAAAAAACCCTGGGCCTGTCGGACCGGGCGCTGCAGGTGTGCCTGCACTACGACTGGCCCGGCAATATCCGCGAGCTGGAAAACCTGATGGAGCGCGGCGTGATCATCACCGATGAGAACCAGAGCATCACCGTCGACGCCCTCTTCCCGCATTCACCGCAACTGGCTGAAAGCATTGGCCTGGCCAGCGATGGACGCCTGGTCAAATCAACGCCCGCCAGTGGCCAGGACTGGATCGACACCATCATCGATAGCGGTATTGGCCTGGATGGCGTGGAAGATGCGTTGATTCAGGCGGCCATGGAACGCAGCCAGCAAAACGTCTCGGAGGCGGCACGCCTGCTGGGGATGACCCGACCCGCGCTGGCCTACCGCCTGAAAAAATCTCCCTAGCCGGTGATCGGGTCTGTGAGCCTTGCGCCACTGACAAGATCGCCTTCGCTGCGTTGCGGCTATCGGACAGCATAGTTCACGCAATACTTGTAGGAGCCAGCCTGCTGGCGATGGACTCCAGTACGCCGCGTATATCCAGGTCACACGCGTTATCGTTGACGACCATCGCTGCAATGCGGCGACCCGACAAGCCAGCCCCTGCAAAAGCTCCTACCTGCAAACCAGAAAACCTCCCTCGGGGCGACCCCGGGGAGGTTGAAACGGCGCGATGAAATCAGTCCCGGGCCTGGCTCATTTTGGTGAACAGTTCGGTCGGCACTTTCTTGCCATTGGAGACGTACTGGTTTGTACGGTACTTGTAGACCTCGGCCTCGGAGAGGTATCCGTCGTGGTTGGTGTCCATCGCCTTGAACTCTTCACCACCGTTCGGCGCAACGGCCAGCAGTTCCTTGAGCGACACGCGGCCGTCGTGATCGGTGTCGGTGCGCGCGAAGGAGGCGTCACCGCACTTGCCTTCACCGCATTTGCCTTCGCCGGCCTTGGTCACTTTGGCGCCGGTTTCGCTGGCACCACATTTACCTTCGCCACACTTGCCTTCGCCGCTCTTTTGCGCCGCAGCGACTTGGTAGCCTTGCGGCAACGCTTCAGCGGCAAAGGCGGACGATGCGAGGTTCAGGCTGCCGGCCAGTGCAACAGCGATCAGGCCAATACGGGATTTGTTCGACATACGGGACATGGTGATTCTCCGGGTACGGTGTGCGGCCAAGCCGCTTGGGTCATTGCCACCAGGGCGATAAGCCGTTGTGCGAGAGCGTTCTGCTTTCTCGCTAAGGCAGGGCTATTTGACGGCAACCGTGTATCCCGGATGTATCAGGATCGAGGGGCATTTGTAAGCCAGTCTGCGTACACCGGGTTCGGATACACAGCGATACACAGCCCCCTCAGGCCTGATGTCACTTTTCAAACATCTGGCCGGCGACGCTCCGGCCTTCATCGCTGCGAAACCGCCCGTCAATGGTCCGACTGGGCGATATTTTTTGGATCGGTGCCTGGAAGCAAACAGCCCTTGGCCATCCACGGGCAGTTTCTGGCCCACCGATAGTCGGACTCCAGTTCACCCTGATCGTTGTAATACGCCAGCCGCAGCTGATCGGCTTTCAGGTCGAGCTTGGCAAAGCCTGCCCGCGAGGCAGCGAACGCACTGTCTTCCGGGGAGATACTCAGGGTGTCGAGCGTCTGGCCCCCACCGCCGGAGATGACCCACGCGGGTTCCCCGGCACGCAGCAGCAGTTGCTGATTGTGATCATGTCCCGACAGGAGCATATCGACCTTGTTGCGTTGCAACACAGGCAGGAGCCGGGTGACCAGATCCGACTCTTCACCATGACCGCCCTGATTGCGCACCGGATGATGGGACGCTGCGATTCGCCACACCGGAGCCGGGCCGGGTGCCTGGAACGCCTGGTCGATCCAGTCGATCTGCTGTTGCAGGCTTTCACGTGGCGCAGCAGTGTCGAGGAACACCATTCGCACCAAGGGACGTCCATCGACGCTGCCGAAATCCCTGGTGTAGAAGTTCATCGGCATTTGCCAGCGTCCCGAACCCACGTGTTGTTGGCCGTATTCGATTTCAAACGGTTGTGACACCGGGTAATCGTGATTGCCCAGCACCGCGTAGAACGGCACGTGACTGAGCCATTGCCCCGAGTACACCTTTTCGAATCGGGTTTGCCAGCTCAGGTCGCGGGTACTGGTCAATGGCCTGCCGTAGAAGTTGTCGCCCAGCAGCACGACCATGTCCAGGCGCCCTTCCCTGGCCGCGACCTTTTCCATCGCTTGCCCTACGCGCCACTGCTGCATGTTGGCGCTGCCCTGATCGCCCAGCGCAATCATCGACACAGTGGAAGGCTCCAGACCTGACACCGGAACAAAGGGCGGTGGCGGCGTGTACAGCCAATAACCGCCCCACGCCAGCAAAGGCATGGCGACGATGCCTGCGCAGTGCACAATTCTTCGGAGTAGCAAGCGTTTCGCAGACAGCGACGGGGTCATTGTGCCTTTCAATCAGGAACTCACTGGCCAGGGTCAATCGGGGGGTTGGTGAAACTCGAACCGCCGTACTAATAAATCACAGCAATTGTTCATACTTTGTTAAAAAGTGGTTGCTCTACACCCTTCCAATGGCCTTTTTTTCACGCCTCCCCCCTTAAATAGTTGAAGGCTGAGCCCGCAATCGCACGAAAGTGCCGGTTAACGACGAACCCGGCCCCTGTACGGTGGTCACAACAAGTGATGGCATCGCGACTGGTCAAGGCCTGGGCCCCTGCTACGCTCAGCCGCGACGCTTGCAATTCACACACTTTAGGGTGCGCCGGATACTTTCAGTGGGTGCTGTTCCTGTCTGAGGCAGGGGCTGGCCGCTGCTCCCGTCCATTGCTCCCTTTTCGGAGTAAGGAAATGACTCAATCTATGCGTTTCTTCCTGTCGATGGTCCTGGTGACAGCCTCATTAGCCTCGGCGAGTTTTCTGAACACTGCAGGAGCGGCCACCGCCGAAGATCTCAACGCCGACTCCCGGCAAGCCTTGCAATCGCTGTACAAGTCCCATCCGTTAGCTGAAACCATGTCGCACAACGCCAAGGCAGTGCTGGTCTTCCCGAAAATCATCAAGGCAGGCCTGGTGTTCGGCGGCAGCTATGGCGAAGGCGTGTTAATGAAAGGCTCGAAAGTCGTGGATTACTACAACTCCGTCGGCGGCTCGTGGGGGCTACAGGCGGGCGCACAATCCTATGGCTATGCGGTTTTTCTGATGACCGACAAAGCCCTGAAATATGTCACTGAAACCAAGGGCTGGGAAATCGGTGTAGGCCCGACCGTGGTGGTCGTTGACGAAGGGGCGGCGAAGAACCTGTCCAGCTCGACGCTGAAGGACGATGCCTATGCGTTCATCTTCAACCAGCAAGGTTTAATGGCCGGGGTCAGCATTGAAGGAACGAAGATTTCCCTGATCAAACGCTAGAAAAACCTGCCTGATTGGGCACCCGACCGGTGAAGCCGATGGGGTGCCCAATCACGTCAGGCACTGCGTTCCATCGAGCAATTCGCTGATCCACCGGGCCTGTCGGGCGATGTCCCGCACCTTTTCCTCGGGCACCGACTGGCCCGCCCGGGCGACGTGTTCCAGGGTCTTGTGCTTGAGGCGCAGCAGGCGCTGCCACTTGAGCAGGAACGCCGGGCTGCGGGCCTGCATCTGCAGCGGGCCAAAGTACAGCTCCTCGGCGCTATACATCACCGGCCCGTCGCGCTCGGCGACGATGATTTCGTAGTCAAAGCGGTTTTCCCGCAACACTTCCTCGTACAGGATGCGGTAATCATGGTTCATCAGCCATTCACGCAATGGTTGCTCGCCGCCATTGGGTTGCAGGATCAGGCGCTCCTGGCCATTCAGACGCGCCTTGCCACTGTCGAGGATGTCGCGGATCGTCTCGCCGCCCATGCCGCAGAGACTGATTGCCGTGATCCGGTCTCCGGGCTCGATCGCCGCCAGGCCATCGGCCAGGCGCACGGTGATCCGTTGCTCCAGGCCGCTCTCGCGCACCGTGCGTTCGGCCGAACAGAACGGCGTCAGTGCCACCTCGCCGGCCACCGCCGCCGTGATGACGCCACGGCGCATCAACGCCACCGGCAGGTAGCCGTGATCCGAGCCGATGTCGGCCAGGCGCGCACCGGCCGGTACCTGCGCGGCCACGCGTTCCAGGCGCATGGACAATGTCTGTTCGTTCAACGGCAACCCCTTTTCAGCACAAACGTCCGGCACCTGTGGCCGGGTCGGGACGCATTCTGTCGAGCTATGCCGTGCATTTCAAATTCCGGCGACCACGACCATGGTTCGCCTCGCCCTCGCGCGCGTGAATCTGGCCGTGGCGGACCGACAAACAGCACGGCTGTGACGGGGCGAACGCTCAGCCAACAGCAGACATCCGCCCGGGTTTACCGGCCAACCGCAACGTAAGATTGACGCAGGTCGCTGGCCCAACCATCGAGCACGGCCTTGAGGTTGTCGGCGGTCATGACCTGCTTGTCGTCGTCCAGTGGCACGCCTGTGCCCTTGCGGACCACCTCAGCCACGACAAACCCGGTCACACCATCCTCGAATGACACTTCGGTGGCGATCTGGCTGTCCTGATCGCGGATGCCGGTGGCGGTGCTCACCCCGGCCGCGACCAGGGTGACCGGCAGCCATTCATAAAACCGCAAGCCCTGGGTGCTGCTGGCGACCAGGGTAATGGCAGGCTTCACCACCAGCGTATTCGGTCCCGGTTGCGAGACCACGGGTACCACCTTTTCCAGTTCGTGCCTGAGGGCGGCATCGTAGTATCGGGTCACCTCGGAGAGGGTACTTTGCGGGATCCGCTCGGTCGGTTGCGACCGCGGGTAAAACTGGCTCGGCGCCAGGTAGACCTGGGTGTACCGGCCTTTCGCCAAGGCGGGGCTGACCCAGCTGAGGACAGTCTGCCCCGAGGGCGACTGGCGCTCCGTCAGCACGCTGTAGTCGTTCAAAAACCCCGAATACATCTCGGGTTCGACTTTTTTGCTGCTGCAGGCCGACAGGCCCAGGGTGGCGGCCAGCAACAACGGCAGCGAGTGCTTGCTTTTCATCAATGCGATATTCCTTGTACGGCTTGATGGTCCGCGCCGTTCAGGCGTGGACGCGGGTTTGCGGGGTATTTTCCGAGCACTCGATGCGCAGCCGGCCCTGGGTCATGATCCAGTGGATGAACTCGGCAGTCGAAACGCTGTGGATGTACTCCACCCAGTGGTCACTGGTCGGGCTGTAACGCTCGAAGTAGCGGCGCATGATGATCTGGCTCTGATCGCTTGCCAGCTCCAGGCACGTCTGCTGGAAAAGGATCGACGTATCGTGTCCCGGTGCGGTGCTGCGCTGGGTGAGGATCAGGGAACGCGTGGCGTCGTCGCCCTCGGCGCTATAGCTGCTGTTCGTAACCTTCATGGAAGCCCCCCTCTGGAATGGAATGCTCGCAGGGTGCCCGAGGTTTTTTGCCCGACGATGTCCGATTGATGTCCGACGGGAAGAAATATTGCTCGATTGAAATAAATGACCCCGGCATCGAAATGGTTTTAGATGCCTTCTTTTTTTGGCCCATGGATCCTGTGAACGTGAGCAAACTGCTGATCGTCGACGATGATGCGGAAATTCTGTCCTTGCTGAAGAAATTCTTCGTTCAGCATGGCTATGAGGTGGACGTCGCCGCGGATGGCCAGGCCATGTGGGCGGCGATCGCGCGCGGGCGACCGGACACCATCATCCTCGACCTGATGCTGCCCGGTGAGGGTGGCCTGAGCCTGTGTCAGAAAGTGCGGGCGCAGATGGGCGTCCCGATCATCATGCTGACGGCCATGGCCGAGCTGAGCGATCGCATCGTCGGCCTGGAACTGGGGGCCGACGACTACCTCACCAAGCCTTTCGCGCCCCAGGAATTGCTGGCTCGCGTACGCGCCCTGCAACGTCGCGCAGGCGAACAGAAAAGCCACCGCAGCGAACCATCGAGGCCGGTGATTGCCTTCGCCGGTTGGCACCTGGACATCACCTGCCGCGAGCTGCGCTCGCCCGAAGACGTGATGATTCCGCTGTCCGGCGGTGAATTCGACTTGCTGGTGGTGTTCCTCGAGCACCCGCAGCGCATCCTCACCCGCGAGCAACTGATCGACCTGACGCACGGCCAGGGCCACGAGGCCTTCGACCGCAGCATCGATGTGCAGGTCAGCCGGCTGCGACGCAAGATCGAACCGGACAGCAAGCGCCCGGATCTGATCCGTACCGTACGCAATGGGGGTTATATGTTCACGGCCAAGGTCAACCGCTCATGATCTTCCGGATCTTGCACCGCGACACCCTCAGGCGCCGGATTGCCCTGACCATAGTCGCCGCAATGCTGGCTTCGCTAACCCTCAATGCCCTGTTCGTCCAGGTCGCGGGCACCTGGGCGCGTCCGCCGATCGAACGGACCGGTCTGCTGGAACAGATTGCCGCGACCACGCGAGTGATCGAGGCGGCACCGGCGCCGCTGCGCCCACAGTTGGCGAACGCGGCGAGCAACCCGATGCTGGATGTCTCGTGGAGCGCGAACCGCGATTCCTTCGATCTGCCTGCCCGAGGCGCGCAGGTCGAAGCCGGCAAGGTGCCGGTGCTGCAGCAATTGCTCGGTGATGACCGAGGGATGGAAGTGTTCCACCCCGATGACTGGCCGAAGGACAGTTCGCAGGCGCGTTATGTCGCACTGGTGCATCTGGGCGATGGCAGCTGGCTGTCGTTCACGCCCCCCGAACGCAGCTGGGGCCTGAACACCGGTACGCGGATTGCGGTGATCATCGCTTTGGGGCTGGTCGCCACCTTGCTGGTCGCCTGGATTGCCACGCGCCAACTGGCCAATCCACTCCAGCGCTTCGCCAGCGCCGCGAGGCGCTTTGGCGGCGACCTGAGCGCACCGCCGATCAACATCGAAGGCCCCCACGAGATACGCCAGGCCATCATCGCGTTCAACACCATGCAGGCGCAGATCCAGCATTTCATCGGCGAACGCACGCACATGCTCGCGGCCATCTCCCATGACTTGCGCGCCCCGCTGACCCGGATGCGCTTGCGCAGCGAATTCATGGAAGATCTGGACCATCAACGCAAACTGATTCGCGATGTCGAAGAGATGCAATCGATGATCAACGCCGCCCTGGCGTTTTTCCGCGATGACACTCACCTGGAGCAATCCACCGCGTTCGATCTGTCGGAGCTGCTGCAAACCATCATCGACGACTACCGCGACCAGGGCATCGCCATCGGTTTCACCGGACCGGCGCACCTGGTGTATGTCGGCCGGCCGCTGGGGATCAAGCGGGTGATCGTCAACTTGCTGGAAAATGCCGTGAAGTACGGGCAGCGCCCGCGCGCCACACTGAGCCGGGACGACGATTCGGTGTGCATCGACGTCAGCGACAGGGGGCCGGGTATCCCCGACGCGGCCTTGCAACGGGTATTCGATCCGTTCTTCCGCCTCGAAACCTCGCGCAACCGAGACACCGGCGGGGTTGGCCTGGGGCTCTCGGCTGCCCGTGCGATCGTTCGCGAACAGGGCGGGGAACTGTCGTTGAGCAATCGCGAGGGTGGAGGATTGCTGGCGAGGGTGGAGTTGCCGGTGAATGGTTAGGGTCCGCTGGGAGCGAACCCCGTATTTCAATCCCTGAATTGCGTCAGTTGCTGACTCAGGGAGCCGGCCTGATCGCGCAATTGCACTGACTGTTCAAGCAAGCTGCGAATCGCATGATCGTTCTGCTCGGAGATGCGGCTGACGCCCTGGATGGCAACGGACAGTTGCTCGCCGGTGGCGGCCTGGCTTTGAGTCTGACGTGCCACTTCGCTGATGCGCGTCAGAATGTCCTGGGCGTGCTGGCGGATCTGATCGACACCCTGGGCCGAGGTCGTCAATTGCGTGACGCCTTGACGCACGGCCTCGCCGACCTGCTGGACGTTGGCCACGGTGTTGCGCACGTCCGAACCGATGGCACCAATCATCTCGCCGATTTCACCGGTCGAACGGCTGGTCCGTTCCGCCAGTTGCCGCACTTCGTCGGCCACCACGGCAAAGCCACGTCCCTGCTCCCCTGCCCGCGCCGCTTCAATCGCCGCGTTCAGTGCCAACAGGTTGGTCTGATCGGCAATGCTGCGGATCACCGCGATGATCCCGGCGATCTGTTGCGAGCGTTTTTCCAGATCACCCACCGCGCCGGCCACCACGTCCATGGTCTGGTCGATGTGGGTGATGCCGGCCAGGGTCTGGCTCATGTCCCCGGAAATATGCTTGGTCAATACCTCGGTGTTGCGCGCCAGTTGCTCCACGTCCTCGGCTTGCTGGGACATCTCGGTCACCGAATGCGCCAGCGCCGTGACACCGCTGGCCATTTCCTCGGTCGCCGTGTGCTGGGAAGTCGCCCGCTCGGCGACGGCCTGGGTGGTATCGCCCAGGTGATTGGAGATCTGCATCAGCGTGGTGCTGCTATGGCGAATCGACCCCACCAGATCCCCCAGGCGCTGGATGAACTGGTTGAACGCGCCGGCCAGTTTGCCGGTTTCATCGCCGCTGCGTTGTTCGAAACGCAGACCCAGCTCGCCTTCCCAGGCCTGGATTCCGACGGTCAAACCCGACAACGGACGAATCTGCCACGCCAGCAAATGCCACAGCACGATGGCCAGGACCAGCAGCGCCACCAGACCGATAACCACGGCGGTGTAGAGGAAATGATTGATCCCGGCCATGGCTTCGGCGAGCGGGTACGCGACCATCAGCGCCCAATTGTTCGGCGCCTTGCCGATGTGCACCGGTTGCAGCACATAGCCCCAGCCATCGCGCTGGAAGCTGTAGGGTTGGCCCGCCTTGATGGCGTCCCTGGCTGCGGCCGGCAATTCATCCGCCGGTTTGCTCAAGCGCCTGGCATCGGGGTGGCTGGCGTACAGGCCGTCGCTGGAAACCAGCGCGCCGTAGCCTTTGAATGCATCGATGGTCGAGAGCTGGTGGTTGATTCTTTCCAGCGGGATATCGACCCCCGCCACCCCCAGGGCTTTGCCGCCCTGCAACAGCGGCACCATGATCGACACCATCATCACCGACTGGCCACTGCCAGTGCTGTAGGCGAACGGTTCGGAAGCCCACGGCTGGCGGGTATGCAGCGGTCGGTAGTAATACTGGTTGTCGGCGTTTTCCGGGGTGTAACCGGTCAACACCTCGGACTTGAGCGTGCCACCGGCACGGTTCCAGTACGTCAGGTAGCGACCACTGGCATCGTGATTCGGCTGGTTGGCGTAGTCGCTGTCCTTGCCGTCGAATGCGTTCGCTTCCCAGTACTGCCCAAGCCCCAGCAAGTTCGGATTGGCCTCGAACAATTGGCGGGTCATGGCATCGGCCGTCTTGCGGTCGACCTGCTGTTGCTGCATCGCGGTGGCGACACTGGCCAGGGATTCGGCCACGGTAAAACCGGCGCCGAGTTCGACTTCCACTTCCTTGGCATTGGCCTTGACGATGGTGTCGACCAGGGCAAAGGTTTCCTTGATGGATGAGCCATAGGCGATATAGGCAATGGAACCCAGGAGCAGCGCCATGACGACGACGGTTCCGGTCAGCGCCGTCCAGAACAGCTTGAAGTGCAGTGAGCGATTAGGCATTGAGCATTCTCGAAGGAGCGATACGTCAGCCAGCACAGCCCGCGCAAAAATGAGAGTGCAGCAGCCCTGCTGGCAAGTGATTTATAGTTGATATTATTAGGCCACTATATCGAGGCGCGAGGGGCTGATGCAACCTAAATGAACAACTGCTCAGCAAGAAAAAAAGGCCTGAAAAGTCTGGCCGATCACTGCGCTCAGACGCGCCGGGCAGAGCGCGCCGAGGTCATGGAATCCGAACGACCGGGATGTCGTTCAAAGGCATTCCTGCGCGGCGCGTTCAAGCCGCGAAGGCCCGAAGGTCGACGCCAAAAACGCACGCTCATACAAAAACACTTTGCCACCATTGGAAGCCTTGTCCTTGTAGGCCTCGAGCACATCGTCCGCCGCGACTTTGCTGGACACGACAATCCGGTAGCTGCGCTGAGTCTCGGTCACGGTGGTTTTCAGCGAGCCATCCTGCAGTTTCGGCAGCACGCAATGGGCGTAGTCGGCGGGAGCCTTGCGGGTCTGCAAGGTCAGCGTCGGGTCGTTCGGGGCTGAAGCACAGCCCGACAACAGCAAGGATGCGACAAGCGCCTGCCGGGTCAACATTTTCATCGCGCAAGTTCCTTGGAAAGCATGTTGGATGCGCGGGATTTTCCTTGTTTACCGCCAACAACAGAACTTGAGATCAATGATGATCACTATTGCCAGAAGCAATAGTCATCTGCAGCGCCGGTGCTTACCCGGCCTTGTCGCCCACCGCTTCGGGCGTTGCGCGATGGCCCTTGAACGCATCACGCCGCGCCTGTCGCTCCAGGGCATAGGCGGCACTCGGCTCGCTGATCAGTTCTTCGCGGCGCAACAGCTCGCCGCAATGCTCACACAGCGGCCCCAGGCCGGCCGGCTGACCGCAGGTCTGGTGGGTATAACGCACGGCCAACGTCTCCCCTTCTGACTTGCACCAGGTTTCGCCCCAGGCACGCAGGGCGAGAATCACCGGGTAAAAGGCCTGGCCTTTTTCCGTGAGGTGGTACTCATGGCGCAGCGGCCGCTCACTGTAGGCCCGACGCTCGATCAGCCCGTCGGTCTCCAGGCTTTTCAGGCGTGCCGCGACCATCTGCGGGGTGCCTCCGGTCTGCGCCTGGATCTCGTCGAATCGATGGCTGCGCATGAACAATTCGCGCAATACCAGCACGGTCCAGCGATCTCCGACGACTGACTCGGCCCGTGAAATCGGGCACAAGGTTTCAGGACTATTCTGTTTAACCGCCATACGGTCTTGCCTCTTTCATACTTACTATGATTATCATATCTACACCGTGCCACAGCAAGCCCAATGCACAGCTCCACCTACATGCGAGGAAAATCCGTCATGTCAAACACTGCCTACCCCCTTGATCGGACCGCTTACCTGCTGGTCGATCCTTACAACGACTTTCTGTCCGAGGGCGGCAAAGTCTTCCCGTTGATCAAGCCGATCGCCGAGCAAGTCGGCCTTCTCGATAACCTGCGCGCCCTCGATCGCACGGTCCGTGGCCTCGACATTCCGGTGGTTATCGTACCGCACCGTCGCTGGGAAAAAGGCGACTACGAAAACTGGGATCACCCAAGCCCGTCCCAATGCAAGATCCAGCACATGCACCACTTCGCCCGCGGTGAATGGGGCGGGGAATGGCACCCGGATTTCGCGCCGAAAGCCGGTGACGTCGTGATTTCCGAGCACTGGGGCTCGAGCGGTTTTGCCAACACCGACCTGGATTTTCGCCTCAAGCAACGGGGCATCACCCACGTGATCATCGTCGGTCTGCTGGCCAATACCTGCATCGAGGCCACCGCCCGGTACGCCCAGGAACTCGGCTACCACGTCACCCTGGTGCGAGATGCCACCGCGGCATTCAAGCCGGAAATGATGCACGCCGCCCACGAACTGAACGGCCCGACTTTCGCCCACGCGATTGTCACGACAGATGAACTCATCGCCACTCTGGCGCAGTGAGGCGCACACCATGAAACTGACCGGAAACCTGCTGATCGGCGCCCATGAAATCCCTGCCACCGAAGGGACCCTGAAGGCGCTCAACCCCGCGACCAACCAGTTCATCGAGCCGGATTTCGCCCTGGGCGGCGTCGCGCAAGTGGACCAGGCCGCAATCCTGGCCGACGAGGCGTTTGACGCCTACAGCCATACTTCGCTCGCCGAGCGTTCGGCCTTCCTGGAACGCATCGCCGACAATCTCGACGCGGCCAGCACAGCGCTGGCGGCACGGGCATCGCTGGAAACCGGCCTGCCCGAGGCGCAACTGCAAGGTGAAGCCGCAAAGGCCGCCACCCAGTTCCGCCAGTTCGCCGCTGTCGTGCGCAAAGGACGTTTCCTGCAACTGGCCATCGATCCGGCACAGCCTGAGCGTCAGCCACGCCCCCGCATGGATCATCGCTTGCAGAAAATCGCCATCGGCCCGGTGGCGATCTTCGGCGCGAGCAACTTCCCCATCAGTTATTCAGTGGCCGGCGGCGACACCGCCTCGGCCCTGGCGGCGGGCGCAACGGTGGTGCTCAAGGCCCATAACGCCCATCCAGGCGCCTCGGAAATTCAGGCCCGGGCCATTCGCCAAGCGGTGCAGGACAGTGGTTTGCCTGAAGGGGTGTTCTCGATGGTGCGCGGCAGCGGCAATTCAATTGGCGAAGCCCTGGTCGACCATCCGTTGATCAAGGCCGTGACCTTCACCGGCTCGGAACAGGGTGGCATGGCGCTCTATCGGCGTGCGCAACTGCGCCCGGAACCGATTCCGGTGTTTACCGAGATGACCAGCGTCAACCCCACCTTCATCCTGCCCCTGGCGCTGGCCGAACGGGGTGCGTCAATCGGTGACGGTTTTGCCGAACGCATGTTGGTCAATGTCGGCCAGGCCTGCCTCAAACCGGCCATCCTGATCGCCATCGAAGGGCCAGGCTTTACCGCCTTGCGCGCCGGCATGATCAAGCGCGTCACCGAGGCGGCAGCACGTCCGATGCTGACGCCGGGGATTCACGCCGCCTACGTCAGCGGTCTGGATCACTTGCAAAGTGTCGGCGCCACACAGGTGGCCGCAGGCCTGGCCGCCCATGGCGACCTGGACGGTCAATCCGCGTTGCTGGAAGTCGACGGCCAGCGTTTCCTCAGCGAGACCGCACTGGCCCACGAAGTGTTCGGGCCGGCGGCGCTGCTGGTCAAGGTCAGGGATGAGGCGGAAATGCTGGCGGTCGCACGGGCGCTTCGCGGTCAGCTCAGCGCGGCCATGCACCTTGAAGCGGGTGATCTGGGACTGGCGCAACGTTTGTTGCCGGTACTGGAGCGGCGCACCGGGCGGATTGTGGTCAATGCCTTTGCCCATCCGCAGGAGGTGTCCTTCGCCACCATCCATGGCGGACCGTTTCCGGCGTCCTCGGACAGCCGCTTCACCTCGGTGGGCATGACGTCTATCGAGCGCTTCTTGCGCCCGGTGTCGTATCAGGGCTTTCCCGATGCGCTGTTGCCCGAGGCCCTGCGCGAGAGCAATCCCCTGGGCGTTCCGCGTAGCGTGGACGGCCAGTAAGCGTCAATCATGACCCGGCATTCAGGGGGTCACTGCTCGAATGCCGGTTCTTTTCCATGGCTTGCACCTGGTTGCGCCCATTGCGCTTGGCCTGGTACAGCCCGTCATCGGCGCGGGTCAGCAGGCTTTCCAGGGTGTCACCGGGCTCAGCGAAGGCGACCCCGAAGGACGCGGTAATGGTATCGAGCACGGTGTCGGTGCCGCGCGCCTTGATCCGCAATGCCTGGACTTTCAGTCGCAGCTGCTCGGCGTAGGCCTTGGCCGCGGTGAGATCGGCGCATTGTTCGAGCACCACGCAGAATTCCTCACCGCCATAGCGGGCGGCAAACCCGTTGGCTGGAAGCGCACCGCGCAGTACCTGGCCCACGTGCTGAAGCACCCGGTCGCCCAGCGGATGGCCGTACAGATCGTTGAATTGCTTGAAATGGTCGATATCCAGCATGACCAGGGCCACGCCCCGGGAAGCCTTGCCCAGTGCCTGTTCGAGCAAGCGTGTGAAGGCCGAACGGTTGAGCAGTTCGGTCAGGCCATCCATTGTCGCGGCCCGTTGCGCACGCTCCAGTTTGTCGCGCAGGCTTTTGATTTCGCTTTGCGCCGACTGCAACTGGGCGAGGAAGTGTTCCTGCTGGCTCTGCATCAGCCGGGTGCTCTGCTGCAATTCGCTCAAGATGTCCGGCAGACGCGCGTCGACCGGTTCTTCGAGCATCTCCATGCACTGGCCAAGACGGTTCTGAAACGTCAGATTGCCCTTTACGCTGCGCGAGACGTCCCGCTCCATGCCATCGACCAGGCTGATGACCTGCTGCTGCTCGGCGCGGGCATCCTCCAGTTCGTCACGGATGATGTACTCGCGAAACAGCTTGGTGGCGGATTCCGGCGGAAAGTAGTCGAAGTCTCTGAGCACCCGGTCCAGGTGGCGATTGAGCTCCGGGTCCTGGCCCTTGCTGTAGGTGTACCAGAGTGCGTAATGCACAGGATTGGGCGGAATGTTGTGGCGGACCATCAGGGGCACGGCCTGCTTGAGCAAAGCCGCCGCCTCCCGAGTGTCTTCCGGGTACAGCGCTAAAACATTCGCACGCGATTCTGATTGGCTCATGGCATCACTGTGGTTGTTTATCTTTGGCATTCGGACAGTGCGGGGGAGCATACCGATACGCCCGACAAACGGCTATCCAAAACTAGCGGATTTCTGCCAGTGAACAGGGTTCGATGAACCCGCAACCAAGGATTTCGTCCAGGCGTTTACGATCGCTCACTCGACGAAACAGCCCTGGCGTGCGCCACGGCGCGTGACCGTCAACGTTGGGCGCGCCCACCCCGGCCCGTACGTCGTCGATCAGCAGGGAGCGGGTTTCAAACGAAATGCGCGTCAATCCGGTGCAGTTACCCACGCCGGCATGGGCATGCGCCCCGGAAAAAGCAATCAGGCTCCCCGGTGCGAGTTCAACGGCAATCCCCTGCTGCGGGTCAATGGCTTCCAGCAGATGCGGGATGGCCTCGTCGGCATCCACTGCATTACGACCGTCGCGATGGGAGCGATCAAGGATCGCCCGCATATCGAAATCGGCGCTGGAATTGCGCAGCGATCGCTGCCACAGGTGCGGATACAAGGCAAAAGTCCGCCCCGCCGTGATCGGATAAATCGGCGCCCACCAGTTGGTTTGCGCATAGAGATTGGAGCCCCAGGTATCGCGGTGAAAGGCGATGGTAGCCGTGGTTCGGGCGCGCGGCGTCGATTGCCGGGGTTCTCGGTGGGGCTGAAAACGCAGGTGCAAACGGTCACAGGCCAGGGCATCGGCGGCCATCCCCAGGCTTTCCAGCACGGCCTGCCAACGCTGGCGGATCTCGGTCGCGCCGGCGAAAGCGCTCTGACATTGGGCAAAACGTAGCGTCTGCTCGCGGTGGCACAGATAACGATGGATCTCCTGCGGCGCCCAGGGATGCAGCGCGTCTTCCAGCAACGCTCGGGTCAATGCCACCAGCGCTGACATGGCTGGCAACTCAGTGACGCGAATGATCTCGCCGGCATAGATCCGATCATGAAACTGCCGGGCGCTGCCCGGTATTGCCAGCGAGCTGTACATGAGCTGATCTCCCCTGACGTTGCGCGCTTGACTGTAGCGGCAAGCCGATTGCGCCGGGAAGCACCAGATGGGGTGGAAAAAGGCGGATCAGTTCAAAGGCAACCCGTCCGGCACAGCCTGCCGAGTGAAACGAAAAAAGCCCTGCACGCGCAAACATGCAGGGCTTGCTGGTCAGGCTGACCTTCTCGTTCAACCGGCCTGAGCGGCCGGTTTTTCATTCGCTCAACAACACTTCGGTCCAGCCTTGCTGCCGTAACGGGCTTCCTGGCGTTCGCGGAAGAACGCCTCGTAGTCCATCACCGGTTGGTCCGGGTGTTTGTTTTGCATGTGCTCGACGTAGTTGTCGTAGTCGGGCATGCCGACCATCAGGCGTGCGGCCTGACCGAGGTATTTACCAAGGCGACTCAGGTCATTGAACATGGTGCAATCCTCGTTTACGCCTCCGGCAGGGCCTGGAATGGCGCTTCTTTGTCCGTACGCTCTTTTGTACCCCAGGCCGCGACACCGACCTTGAGCGCAAAGAACAGGATGCTGAACACCACGAACAGGAACAGCGCGGTCAGTGTGGCGTTGGTGTAGGCGTTGAATATCACATGCTGCATCTGGTCAATGTTCTTGGCCGGAGCCAGCACCTGACCGTTGGCCAGCGCATCGCTGTATTTTTTCGCCAGCGACAGGAAGCCGATCGCCGGGTTGGCGTCGAACAGCTTGATGAAACCGGCGGTGGTGGTGCAGATCAGCAACCACACCGCAGGCAACAGCGTGACCCAGACGTAGCGCTGGCGCTTCATCTTGATCAGCACGACGGTGCCAAGCATCAGCGCGATACCGGCCAGCATCTGGTTGGAGATGCCGAACAGCGGCCACAAGGTGTTGATGCCACCCAGTGGATCGATCACGCCCTGGTACAGCAGGTAACCCCACATCGCCACGCACCCGGCGGTCGCGATCAGGTTGGCGGTCCAGGAGTCGGTACGGCGCAGCGCCGGCACGAAGGAACCCAGCAGGTCCTGCAGCATGAACCGCCCGGCACGGGTACCGGCGTCGACCGCCGTCAGGATGAACAGGGCTTCGAACAGGATCGCGAAGTGGTACCAGAACGCCATGGTGTTTTCACCCGGCAGCACGTGGTGCAGGATCTGCGCGATACCGACCGCCAGGGTCGGCGCACCACCGGCACGGGCCAGGATGGTGGTTTCACCGATGTCCCTGGCAACCGCTTGCAGGGCGTCCGGGGTGATGGCGAAGCCCCAGCTACTGACGGTTTGCGCGACGCTCACGGCATCGGCACCGACCACGGCGGCCGGGCTGTTCATGGCGAAATACACGCCTGGATCGATCACCGAGGCGGCGACCATGGCCATGATGGCGACGAAGGATTCCATCAGCATGCCGCCGTAACCGATGTAACGGGCATGACCTTCACTGGCGAGCAGCTTCGGCGTGGTGCCCGAAGCGATCAGCGCGTGGAAACCGGACACCGCGCCACAGGCGATGGTGATGAACAGGAACGGGAACAGCCCGCCCTTCCACACCGGCCCGGTGCCGTCGATGAACTGGGTCAGCGCCGGCATTTTCAGCTCGGGCATGGTCACCAGGATGCCGATGGCCAGGGCGACGATGGTGCCGATCTTGAGGAAGGTCGACAGATAATCCCGTGGCGCCAGGATCAGCCATACCGGCAGAACGGCCGCGACGAAGCCGTAGCCAATCAGCATCCAGGTGATCTGGATACCGGTGAAGGTAAAGACCTTGGCCCACGCCGGATCGGCGGCAATCTGCCCGCCCAGCCAGATCGAACCCAGCAACAGCACCACGCCGATCACCGAGATTTCACCGATGCGGCCCGGACGGATGTAGCGCATGTAGATGCCCATGAACATCGCGATCGGGATGGTCGCCATCACCGTGAACATGCCCCACGGGCTATCCGCCAGGGCCTTGACCACGATCAGCGCCAGCACCGCGAGGATGATGATCATGATCAGGAAGCAGCCGAACAGCGCGATGGTTCCGGGAATGCGGCCCATTTCTTCACGGACCATGTCGCCCAGGGAGCGGCCATTGCGGCGGGTGGACATGAACAGGACCATGAAGTCCTGCACGGCGCCAGCCAGCACCACGCCGGCGATCAGCCACAGCGTGCCGGGCAGGTAGCCCATTTGCGCCGCCAACACCGGACCGACCAGCGGACCCGCGCCGGCGATGGCCGCGAAGTGGTGACCGAAGAGCACGTGTTTGTTGGTCGGTACGTAGTCCAGACCATCGTTGTTGAGCACAGCCGGTGTGGCTCGATTGGGGTCGAGCTGCATCACTTTATTGGCGATGAACAGGCTGTAGTAACGGTAGGCAACCAGATAGATAGCGACGGCTGCGACGACGATCCACAGGGCGTTGATCGCTTCGCCGCGGCGCAGGGCCACGACACTCAGCGCAATCGCTCCCAGGACAGCCACGGCAAACCAGGCGAGGTGTTTAGCCAGACGGGGCATAGAATGTCTCCTGCCGACAGCCGGTGGACTGCGGCGGTAATTTTTATAATTGTGTCCGCATTGCGGAGCTGGCCCAATATCCGCGCATGCCGTCCACAAATAAATCCGCGTTACTACGTATGCGATTTCTACGTAGTTCTACGTAGACGACCGCCAATCCCCTGTAGGAGCGAGCCTGCTCGCGATGGACGTCAGGGCAACGCGGGCATTCAGACAACCCGCGTCATCGTTGAGGACCATCGCGAGCAGGAGATCTGCATCGACCAGCGGACCTTTGGCTATCTCCTACAAGGTGCCTGTTTGGCATATGATCCCGAGCCTTCGCGGGGGCAGGAGTCAAGATGCAGCTCAAACACAAAATCGTCGCGCTCGGAATTCTGCCGCTGGTGCTGGCCATCGCCGTCATCTGCGCGCTGGTGATTTCCCTCAATCGCCAACTGGGTGACCAACAGGCGCAGCTGATCGAAGACAGCATTCTGGCAAGCAAGCGGGCCGAACTGAAAAACTACGTGGAAATGGCGCAAAGTCTGATCGCGCCGCTGTACGACGACGGTCACGGGGACGCGCATGCCCAGCAACAGGTGCTCGAAGAACTGCGCAAGCTGAGCTTTGGCATCAACGGCTACTTCTTCGTCTATGACCACGAGGGCCGCAGCCTGATGCACGCGCGGCAGTCGGAGCTGGTGGGCAAATACCTGTGGGACATGAAAGACCCCCACGGTTTGCCGGTGATCCAGGCGTTGCTCAAAAGCGCGCAATCGGGCGAAGGCTTTCAACGCTACGCCTGGAACAAACCCTCGTCAGGACAGGTGACCGACAAGCTCGCTTATGTGGTGATGCTCGACCGTTGGGGCTGGATGCTCGGCACCGGCATCTACCTCGAAGACGTCGAACGCGCCACCCAGCAGGCCCGCGCCGAAGTCGCCCAGGGCATCCGCAAAACCATGATGGCGATTGCCGTGGTGGCACTGGTGGCGGTGTTGTTCGTGTTCGCCACCGGCATGACCCTCAATGTCAGCGAGCATCGTCTGGCGGATAAAAAACTGCAGCGCCTGACCCAGCGCATTGTCAGCCTGCAGGAAGAAGAACGATCACGGGTTTCCCGCGAACTGCATGACGGCATCAGTCAGGTGCTGGTGTCGATCAAGTTTCAGTTCGAACTGGCCAGCCATGTTCTGGAAAACGGACAGGACAAGGGCCTGGGCATCTTGAGAGACGCCACCGAACGCCTGGGCGAAGCGATTGGCGAAGTGCGCAGCCTCTCCCACGACCTGCGCTCGTCCTTGCTCGACACCCTGGGCCTGCCGGCCGCCATTGGCCAACTGGCCGCCGAATTCGAGCAGCGCAGCGGGCTGACGGTGACTTACAACGACAACGAATTCGACTGCCAGTTAGTCGATGGCGCCGCCGTTTCGCTGTTTCGTATCGTGCAGGAAGGCCTGACCAACATCGAACGCCACGCCCAGGCCAAAAACGTCTCCATCACCTTGCATGGCTCTGAAGAAAACGTGCGCCTGACCGTGGTCGATGACGGCGTCGGTTTCAACGTCGCTCAGGTCGAGCGTCGTCACGCGGGCATTGGCTTGCGTAATATCCGCGAACGGGTCGAACATTTTGGCGGCCGCGTCGAGTTGATTTCGATGCCGGGAAAAAGCTCGCTGGACGTTCTGCTTCCCATGAAACCCTCAGGCAGCCAACGCTGACCGTGCCCAAGAACAACATGAGTGAATGCCTACGATGACCCTGCCCTCCCCGATCCGCGTCGCCCTGGTTGACGATCACTCCCTGGTCCGTGACGGGATCAAGGCGCTGCTGGCCGTGATGGCGCCCCTGGAAGTGGTGGGAGAAGCCGAGAGCGGCGCCGAGGCCATCGAGATGGTCGGGCGCTGTCAGCCGGACCTGTTGCTGGTCGATATCAGCCTGCGGGACATGAACGGCCTTGAACTGACCCGCGTCCTGCGCAGCCAGCACCCTGCACTCAAGGTGCTGGTGCTGAGCATGTACGATAACTATGAGTACGTGAGTGAGTCGGTGCGCTCCGGCGCCAGCGGCTACGTGCTGAAAAACGCGCCGTCACGGGAGATCATCGCCGCCATCGAGGCCATCACCAGCGGCGGCACCTTCTACAGCGCCGAGATTGCCCAGCGGCTCATCGCCGATAAAAACACTGACAATGAGCTGACCCCCCGAGAAAGCCAGGTGCTGTACAAAATGGCCCAGGGCCTGAACAACAAGGAAATGGCGCGAGCGCTGGACATCAGCGTGCGCACGGTGGAAACCCATCGCCTGAGCATCCGTCGCAAGCTCAACATCGACAAGCCCGCGGCGCTGGTCAAATACGCGATCGACCACGGGATCATTTCGCGCTAAGGCATATCGGCCCTGCGTGATCGATCTGGGTTCATTTGCGAGATAAACCTGCAGGAGCCGACAAGCCGGCTCCAGATATCGTGCATGACAACTCAACTCCACCTGCTTAAGCGAGGGGGGAGGCTGAATTGCAGGCAAAAAAAAATCCCAGGCAGCTGATGGACGCCTGGGATTTAAAAATGCATAAACCGTGGTGGTGAACGCGGCGCGGATATTACGGAATATTTCGCCGTGTAACAAGATATTTTAATTAACCATGCAGTTACTAAACGTTCTAACCCTCTAAATATCCTGACATTTTTTAAGGCTAAGGTAGAAAGCACCTTAACTTTGTCTTGCCCGGACTCAGGCAATCGGGATCAGTGGGTCCGCTGCCGCCCATGCTATGGCGCGGTCTGCCGCTGGCGGATAGATCCACAGCGTATTGATCTGGGTTTTGAGCGACTTGCCTTCCTGCTTGATCAGCTTGACCTGACGATCCCAACCTTCGGTGTAAACCGCACCCCAGGCGCCCAGGTCCAGGCAGGTCACGTATTTCGGCTGGCTGTACGGTGTCGGGTCCACGCCGAGGATCTGCGCGGCGACGTTATGACCGGCATGGCGACCCAGGACAATGGCGTGCTGGCAGGTCATCAAGGCGTGGTTGCCGATGTCGTCGGAGGCCGCATAAGCGACGTCACCAGTCGCGTAGATGTCGTCCTGGCCAATGACTTTCAAGTGGGCATCGACGTGCAGGCGGCCGAGGTGATCGCGTTCGGCGGGGATCTGTTCGGTCAGCGAACTGGCACGCACACCGGTCGTCCAGACCACCGTCCTCGCGTCGATGCGCAGGTAGACAGCTGGATGAATGATCGTCGGGAAAAGAAAGGCACCAGCAGTGCCCAAGCCAGCGACGATCAGCTCATCCAGATCACTGATATTTCAAGCTGAACCCTACAGACAGTCACGCATTGCCTTTTGCAGTGCGCCTGACTTTGCCCAAGGCGGCCCCTGATAAAGCGACACGCGGCTGCCATCCTTGTACTTCACGATGTCCAGAATTTCATCGGCGGTGACGATGCTGGGCGCGGTAATCCTGTAGCCGTTGGAAATCGAGGTCTGGGTGGTATGGGATACTTCTTTCTGCCACGCCGGCAACACACACGCTGCCACTTCTTTCGGCACTTTCGTACTGTATTTGCTGACATTCGGCTCGCCTGGAACCAATGAAGCCGGCAACGAGCAACCCGCCAGTAACGCCAACACGGCTCCCCCCATCAACATCCGACTCTGCATTCAAAGTGCCCTTAATCTGAAAACGTGAAATGTAGCGTGTCGCGGTCCTTACATCCATTTCTTACATCCGTTCCTGAAAAAAAATCTCAGCAGTTGGCAGGGTCATCCGTGGTGCCGGGATAGGAACGCGTATTGAGATAGGTCATCCACCGCTCATAGGCCTCATGCTGCCATCGCGTGACCCGCTCCCATTCCGGCCCGCTGAGCTGATGCGCGGAAATCAGACTCATCATTTCGCTGGTAGCCGCGTCCAGGTCGGCGATCAGCGCGTGTGCCTGCGCCCTGAAGTCATCGGTCGTCGTCATTTGAAGGTCCCCCCAGCCGGAAAATCGATACCTCAATACGACCGCGAATTTTCCCGTTCGCGCAAACTTCCCGACCAAAGGAAGCCGCGCAGTATCAGACGAACACAACGCCCGGGCCGGGAAATGGGTCTAAAATTTCCTAGCGCAGACATTCAGGAGGTCATCATGTGGCTTAACGAGTCGGAACAAGAACTTCGCCGCGACTTGCAGAGCGTTGCGTCGGACCTCAGATGGTCCGCCGTCGAACTGCTGCGCATCGCCGAACAGTTGCGTCAGGCCGGCAATGATGTAGACGCGCAGGCCGCCCTCAGGCTTTGCGATGTCTTCCAGAGCGATGAAGGACGATTGGCCGGTTACGCCGAAGAAGTCAAAGCCCGGGCCATCAGTCGAACCACCCGGACAAACTGAGCGGAGCGCTGCCATGAACAGCCCCCTGTGCACGCTGGTCGTACTGCTGACGGCGTTGAGTGGCTGCAATACCGACTCTCAAGTCTTCCGCAATCAACCGCTGGTGGCCAAAGTCGAAACCGGCATGAGCAAGGAGCAAGTCCAGCAAATCGGCGGCCCGCCGCTGTCGATCACGGACCGCAGCGTTGAACCCGGCACCTGTTTTGATTACCGGCTGACCCAGTCTGGCCAACAGCAGCCATACAACGTCAGCTTCGACAGCCGGGGCAAGGTCGACCACACCAGCTTCATGACCTGTGCAGAATGGAGTCGCGCACAGCAAAAAGCCAGGGAGCCTTCCCATTCCAGTGGCGGCGGCTACTGACCACCGCGCCACCATCAAAAAGCCCCGGCATGCCGCAGTGCTGTTCAGATAAGAGATAGAGCGAGCAATCAATAACCTGTGGCGGGGGGGGGGGGGGGCCCCGGGGGGGGGCGCCCCCCCCAAAAAATTGAGGGCTGCGCGCGCCCCCGGGGGCACGCCCCCCCCCCCCCGCACA